>CAIMDR010000445.1 GCA_903839795.1 uncultured Methylococcaceae bacterium
AGTCAGGGCTATCTTCTTTAGTTAGAACAAAAATACCGAAGTTAGACCTGACAGGTGTATAAAACCTGTCAGGTCTGTTCCGTGTTAAGTTGATAGCCGGAAGTCAGTCTCTTGAGTCCGCCTTGGAACTACCCCACTATGTTGGCTACAGAAAACCGCATAAAAGAACATCAATCTTTGAACAGCAATTAAACGTATAAAAATAGACAGCTCCTAAATCGGCAAGCTTGACGTGCTGGCCACACACGAACAGGATTAATGGTTATGACGATCAAAACAAAATTACGCTGGGGTATTTTAGGTGCGGCTCGTATTAATGAGCGCTTGTTACCCGCCATTGTGGAAGCATCAAATGCCAAACTGGTTGCGATTGCCAGTCGTCGCCCCGGTGCGGCCGCGCAAACACTGGCGCAGTTCGCGCTACATCATCAACAGAATGTTCAAACCTACGATAATCTGGAGGCCTTGCTGGACAATGCCGACATTGATGCCGTGTATGTACCGCTGGCAAATCATGAACATGCCGAATGGGTGCTGCGAGCGATTAAATGTGGCAAACATGTTTTATGCGAGAAACCGATGGCGTTGACCGTGGCTGACATCGAAGCCATTAAAGCGGCCGCGCTTAAGCACAAAGTGACGGTCATGGAAGGTTTTATGTACCGTTTTCATCCGCAACACACTCGTGTTCAGGAATTGATTAATTCCGGGATAATAGGCGAAGTCAGGTCGGTGCGTGCCAGTTATTCTTTTATGATGAAACCTGCACGTCTCTATCGTTTGATAGAAAGTATCGAGCATGGCGGTGGTGCGATGTGGGATATTGGTTGTTACGCCATTCATTCTGCACGGATGTTTTTTGATCAAGAGCCGGTCGCTGTAACAGCAATAGCCAAATATGTTGAGAGCGGCGCTGATATTACGACCAGCGGTATTATTGATTTTGGCGCAGGAAAATACGCGCATTTCGATTTTAGCTTTGAGCGTGCGCGGCGCTGTGAGTATGAAATTACAGGCACAAAGGGCGGCATAAAATGCCATGTCGTTTGGCAATTGCCTGGTGATGTTCCGGTGATTTCATGGTGGACTGAAGACGGTAAGTACTGCGAAGAACGTTTGCCTGCCGATAATCACTTCCGTCTTGAAATTGAGCATTTTAGTGCCTGCGTATTAAATGGTCATCAGCCCTTGTTGTCGCTGGATGATGCAAAAGCTAATTGCCAGCTTATTAACGCAGCCTTGCAATCCGCAGCGGAAGGGCGGGTTGTAAAATTGACCGACATTAAATAACTGAGCAATAAGGAAACATCCCAATACCGTTAAGTTAAGTACGCAACTGGAGTAATACCGCTTTAGCTGTTTTTACAGGCAATAGCTGAAGCGATTGCACTCCAGACACTTCGATTTGTCGGATTACGCTGTCGCTAACCCGACCTACGCGACGGATTACAAAAATAAAAGTCAGATAAACTAATAAAATGTTGTAAAATAACGGGTTTTGAATTTAAAGGCCGAGTTTTCGGTATACAAAAACAGTGGCTTATTTATGCGATGTCCGTTTTGTGCGGCACAAGATACACGGGTTCTTGATTCCAGATTAGTTAATGAAGGGGATCAGGTTCGTCGTCGACGTGAATGTAATGTCTGTAAAGAACGCTTTACCACGTTTGAAACGGCCGAGTTGACCCTACCGCGTGTTATCAAGCGCGATGGCATTCGTGAGCCTTTTGAAGAGCGCAAATTGCGCTCAGGGATGTTAAAAGCGCTGGAAAAAAGACCGGTTGGCGGTGATGCTATTGAGGCGGCCATTAATCGTATAAAAAAAGAGTTGATGGAAATGGGCGACCGTGAAATACCGGTACAGGCACTCGGTGAAAAGGTCATGAAAGAGTTGAGTTTATTGGATCACGTTGCTTATGTCCGGTTTGCCTCTGTATATCGCAGTTTTCAGGATGTGAGTGAATTTACTGACATGATTCAAGATTTACAAAAAACGTAATGACAGCCCTGCAAGATGCCTTTTATATGGCTCGAGCCCTTCAACTGGCTAAAAATGGATGCTATACAACCGATCCCAACCCGCGTGTGGGCTGTGTTTTAGTCAAGGATGATCAGGTTATCGGTGAAGGTTGGCATGTTAAAGCCGGTCTGGGTCATGCAGAAGTTGAGGCGTTAAAAAACATCACGGATGCTAACGGTGCCACTGCTTATGTCACTTTAGAGCCCTGTAGTCATCATGGTAAAACGCCGCCTTGTTGTGATGCTTTGATAAAAGCCGGAGTTAGTCGCGTAGTGGTCGCCATGCAAGATCCCACTCCATTAGTGTCTGGCCGTGGACTTGAAAAACTTAAGGCCGCAGGCATTGAAGTAATTTGTGGTGTTTTACAGGAAGATGCACACACGTTAAATCGTGGCTTTATTAAAAGGATGGCAGAAAATCGCCCCTTTGTCCGTAGCAAGTTAGCGATGAGTCTGGATGGACGTACTGCGATGGCTTCGGGTGAAAGTAAATGGATCACTTCAGCTGAGGCCAGAGTCGATGTGCATCGGTTAAGGGCAGAGAGTTCAGCTATTTTGACGGGTATCAATACGGTACTCGCTGATGATCCTGCCTTAAATGCCCGAGTTGATTGGGATGTTGTGCAACCGGTTAGGGTCGTACTGGATTCTACATTAACGATGCCGATTACTGCCCGGATGGCACAGTTGGCGGGACGCAGCTTGATTTTAACGTGTTCACGGGATGAACAAAAGCGGCAAGCGTTGCAAGACGTTGGTTTTGAGGTTTATCAACTCGCCAGTAACCATGGACGGCTGGATTTACCGGTCGTGTTGGAATTTTTGGCGCAGCAGCAAATCAACGAAGTACTGGTTGAGGCGGGCTCTGTACTTAATGGCGCGTTACTCACCGAAAATCTGCTTGATGAACTGGTTGTTTACATGGCACCCTGCATTTTAGGCGATCAAGGACGCGGGTTGTTTACCGTGCCGTGTTTGCAGACTATGACAGATAAAAAAAGCTTAACGCTGCGTGATGTCAGGCAGGTTGGGCCCGATTTAAAATTAACACTAACACCGTAATGACATGCAAAAGCATGTTTTGCGCTGCTGATAATCAGGAATTTTAATGTTCACAGGTATTATTCTAGCTATAGGCAAAATAGCGGCAATAGAGCGCAGGGCAGGGGATTGTCGGTTAAAAATAGACACCGGCAGTTTATCCTTAACAGAGACTGTGTTGGGTGACAGCATTGCTGTTAACGGGGTTTGTTTAACGGCGGTGGAGTTGGGCGCACATTATTTTTGTGCGGATGTGTCCAATGAAACCTTGTCCAGAACCATTTTAAATACCGCAACCACGGGTACACCGGTTAATCTGGAATTGGCTTTAACGCCCTCAACCCGAATGGGCGGACATATTGTTAGCGGACATGTTGACGGAATCGGTAAAATTATCGGTAAAAAAGCGGATGGACGTTCGTACCGTTTTACCCTTAAAGCCCCTGATAATCTGGCTAAATACATTGCTGAAAAAGGCTCCATTTGCATCAACGGCATTAGTCTGACGGTCAATGAGGTTAAGGGAGCAGAATTTAGTGTTAATATCGTACCTTATACCTTAAAAGATACAACACTGGGCGAGACGACAGTCGGCACATCCGTTAATCTTGAAGTAGATTTGCTGGCGCGTTATATGGAGCGTTTAATGCAAGGCGAAGCGGCAGCTTATAATCAGAGCGGCATTACAGAAGAATTATTGCAAAAGAGTGGGTTTTTTGGTTAATGAATACAATTGAAGAAATTATAGACGATTTACGGCAAGGCAAAATGGTCATCATTATGGATGATGAAGACCGTGAAAATGAAGGTGATCTGTTAATGGCAGCTGCTTTTACCCGACCGGAAGATATTAATTTTATGGCCCGTTATGGACGTGGCTTGATTTGTTTAACGTTAACCAGCGAACGTTGTCAGCAGTTACGTCTGCCGTTAATGGTTAATGAAAATAAAACCGCGCATTCGACTAATTTTACCGTCTCTATCGAAGCGGCAACCGGCGTGACTACCGGTATTTCCGCAGCGGATCGGGCGCGTACGGTACAATGTGCGGTAGCGGTGGATGCTAAAGCGGATGATTTAGTACAGCCGGGGCATATATTCCCGTTAATGGCTAATCCTGGCGGTGTCTTACGTCGTGCCGGACACACTGAAGCGGGTTGTGATTTTGCTAAATTGGCGGGTGTTGATCCTTCGGCGGTTATCGTAGAAATTCTTAATGAAGACGGTACCATGGCGAGACGACCGGATTTGGAAATCTTTGCGCAGCAGCACAATCTTAAAATGGGTACCATCGCTGATTTGATTCATTATCGTATTCAGCATGAAAATACGCTGGAACGCATTAGTGAATGTGCGTATCCAACCGAATTTGGCGAGTTTCGACTCTATGCGTATCAAGACAAAAACGACAATAATCTGCATCTGGCGTTGGTTATGGGTCAGGTTTCAGATGGTGAACCGGTTTTAGTGCGTGTTCATGCACGTAATTTGTTGGATGATGTCTTTTCATCCAAACGAAGTGATTCCAGTGTTTCAATTCGAACGGCCATGCAAAAAATTGCTGAAGAAGGTCGCGGTGTTTTGGTTATCATCAGACAAAGCGAAGACAATAAATCATTGGCGGAATTGATTCATCACTATCAATTGGAAGATAACGGCATCACCAGCACGGTAAATGCCCAAGAGGCAGCCGATTGGCGCATGACCGGAACCGGTTCAAGAATTTTGGCCGACTTGGGTGTACATAAATTAAAAGTGCTGGGCACTCATAAAAAATATGTCGGGTTATCCGGGTTTGATTTAGAGGTATCCGAGCATGTGGGCTGAAGAGAATGTATTTTTAAAAACCAAGGTCTTTTAACGCCAGACCCCGGGCATTTTTAAAGAAGATCGGGTTAGCATGTAATCCAATCCGGCAACACTGATTAATAGTATTATTAACAACAGAATTTTGTAATTTAAGTAGAGAAATAGAATGACAGCAATAAAAACGTTTGAAGGAAATTTATTGGTACAAGGCGGCAAGTTTTGCATTGTAGCGTCCCGTTTTAACAGTTTTATTGTTGAGCAGTTAGAGGCCGGTGCAATAGATGCGCTGGTTCGTCACGGTGCAGATAAAGCCAATATCCATCTTGTTAAAGCCCCCGGTGCTTTTGAATTACCCATGGTCGTACAACGCATAGCCGCCTCCAAAAAGTATGATGCGATTATCGCCGTGGGCGCAGTGATTCGTGGTGGCACCCCGCATTTTGAATATGTTGCCGGTGAATGTGTAAAAGGTCTGGCGCAGGTTTCCCTGCAATATAATGTGCCGGTCAGTTTTGGCGTATTAACGGTTGATTCAATTGAGCAGGCGATAGAGCGTGCCGGTACCAAAGCAGGCAACAAAGGCGCAGAAGCAGCAATGTCCGCCATCGAAATGGTTAGTTTGTTTAATAATCTGGAAGCCTGATGAGTTCAGCGCGTACTAATGCCCGTAAAGCAGCTGTCCAGGCATTGTATCAATGGCAGATGACAGGACAGAGTCTGGTCGAAATTGAGCGCCAGTTTATAGAAGAAGATCGTCTGAAAGATGCTCAAAAAAGTTACTTCACTGAACTTTTTCACGGCGTCCCTAAAAATTTGGCAGAGATAGATTTGGCGTTAACTGAATTTGTCGATCGTCCCGTTGATATGATTGACCCGGTTGAAAGGGCTATTTTAAGAATTGGCGTCTACGAGTTAACCAACCGACTGGACATGCCTTATCGCGTAGTTTTAAACGAAGGCATTAATCTGGCCAAATACTTTGGCGCTGATGGCAGTCATAAATATGTTAACGGCATATTGGATAAAGTGGCTCAGCAAAAAAGAACGGTAGAAATTAAGAGTAGGGCGCAAGGCCCAAAGTAAAAGCTTTATTCACCACGAAGACACGAAGGACACGAAGTTTTCTGTTTTGGTAACGGGTAATTATTCAGTCTCCCCCTTTTTAAAGCATAGGTATAGATTTTCAGATAAATAATTTCGATCTTAACGGATACCATCCCTTTAAGGGATGTTATCCGTATGGACTCCAAACG
>CAIMDR010000446.1 GCA_903839795.1 uncultured Methylococcaceae bacterium
AAAACTGTGAATATTTCACACGAAACCTTATGATTGTATCTTTTTCAGTATCCAACTTTCGCTCGTTTTCATCAGAGGAAACTTTTTCTCTTATCGCAAGCAATCGTTTATCAGATAGCCATCAAGACCATACATTTCCTGTTCCCAACTCGAAAGAAAATGTACTTAAGACAGGGGTTATCTATGGTGCAAATGGAGCGGGTAAGTCCAACCTTTTTAAAGCACTTAACTATCTAAAGTCTATAGCGTTAAAGCCTAAAAAAAAGAATAGCGGAACGGATCGTGAAAAATTTAGATTTGATACGACCTCTAATGAGCCTTCTGTTTTCGATCTGTTATTTATTAACAACAATAAGCTTTACCGTTATGGAGTAAAGGTTGACGATCAGAAAATTATCGAAGAATGGCTGGTACATATTGTCGGCACCAAAGAAAAAGTTCTTTATGAACGGGTCACAGATGAAAATGGCAAAGTAAAAATTGAAGCAAACGGCCTAAAATCTTCAGGCGATAAATTGCGTGCTCTAGTCACTGTTGGCGGGCCACAAAACCAATCATTTTTAGCGACCATTCAGGCAACATTAGATATTTCGGACTTTGGAGATCAAATAACGGATGTTATTACTTGGTTTGACGATAGTTTGACGTTGATAGCACCCGATACGTCCTTTGGCTCCCTTGGTCAATTATTGGATAGCGATTTAGATTTTTTAAAGTTTGCAGGAAGCTTTCTAAAATCTGCTTCTACGGGAGTCGATCATTTATTGATACAGAAAAATGAAATCTCTGAAGATGAACTCCGTAACTTACTGGGTAAGAGATTCGCTTCAAAACTTCTTGAGGATATTACTGAAGATAAAGACAGTCTTGCTGTAGTACAACTTAATCAAGGAATTGAGTTGTTGGTAGAGCGTAGCGATGAAAATCATTTTTATCGTATAACCATTCAAGCCGCCCATGAATTCCAACCCGGGAATGTAATTACTTTAGATTTAACAGAAGAATCCGACGGAACACGACGCCTTCTTAATCTATTGCCCGCGTTGCATTTTTTACGAACAAGTAATGCTGTTTTTTTTATTGATGAAATTGATCGGAGTCTTCATCCCAAACTAGCCTGGGAGTTTCTGGAGTTTTTTCTAAAATCATGCCAAGGTGGTCAGCATCAAATTATTGTTACCACACATGAATCTAATTTGTTGGATTTAGAGTTATTGCGTCGTGACGAAATATGGTTTGCAGAAAAAGACCACTTAGGCGCTAGTCATATATATTCTTTAGCTGATTTTAAAATAAGAACGGATCTGGATATTCGTAAACATTATCTTCAGGGGCGATTTGGTGCCATACCATTTTTGAGTAATTTAACGGGTTTACTTGAAAACGAAACCTTATAACAATGCGCCTTCTTACACTCAAACCACGTCCCTTAACCAGAGACTCCAGTAGTCTTCGGGATGACCGGCTGTTTATTGTCGCCTGTGATGATACCTATGCACCAAAACAGTATTTCAACTTCTTCCAATTATCCAGGGTACAAGTCTATGTAGTTGCAACGCCTGAAGATAACAACAAATGCCATGCTATTGATGTTCTGAAGCGCTTAGAGAGTATTGACTTTGGTGAGGATGACGAACGCTGGATGCTTCTTGATACTGATCATTATGTTAAGGGCACACACTTAAAAGAATTCACCCGAATTATTAAAGAGGCAAGTCAGAAAGGGATATGGGTTGCATTAAGCAAGCCCTGTTTTGAACTTTGGCTTTTATTGCATTGTATGGATGAAATTCTGGTTGGAGAGCTTATTGATGCAGCGGCCGTTGAAATAAAATTGCGTGAGGTTCTCGGGGAGTACAACAAGAAGCATTTAAAGAAAGATCATTATTCTCTTGAATCAGTGGTTAAAGCATGTCAACGAGCAAAGGCGCTTGATGCCATGACCACTGGAGGCATTATTCCTCAAAGCAATACGAGTCGTGTTTATCTGCTTTGGGAAAAGATCATTGAAAATGCACTTCCTTCTCAACTACCCGTTGAATTGCAAAATTTTAATTCATATAAACTTTCTGATAAATAATTTTGGCTACCAACTTTAGATCGGACAAGCAAAAAGGCTTCCTGATTAGCAAGATGCTTCAGCCAGTGACACAAATCCGTTATTCCGGCATGGATGCCGGAATCCAGTCACAAGGATATGAAATTCTATCGGGTATCGCACCTGAACAAGGCACAACGGCATCGATCTATTACCATCCACGGCAATGGATACCGGTATCCATGCCGGTATGACGGCGAGGGCTGAAGCCTCTTGCTAATCAGGAAAGGCTTAACCGTCAATATGGTTAAGGAATGTGCATGAAATAACTTCGGCATCTTGCTCCCTCTCCCTCTGGGAGAGGGCTGGGGTGAGGGAATATAAATGGTCAAGTTATTTCATGCGCGTTCATAAACTTAAACTGCCCCGCCTTAAGTTAGGTTGTCAATCAGCGTTGAAAAGTATCCACCTAACAGCGCCGAATAATGTCCAGAAAGAAAGTAAGATTATTCCATTTTCAGCTCCTTTTTACGTTGTTTAAGTCGATAAGAATCATTACCTGTTTCCAAAATATCGCAGTGG
>CAIMDR010000447.1 GCA_903839795.1 uncultured Methylococcaceae bacterium
GGCGTAGCGTGTGGTGGCGTTACCGGCACACTTGTATCGAGTGCCGGAAACGCTTATTCTCGCTTGCGCTCGAAAAGCCTTATTCCGGCCTACTCAGTTTCTGGCGCTTAATCTCCTTGAGTTCGGAAATTCAGCCAGAACATGCATTAAACTCCAGTTTATTAAGTTTCTTTCTTTGGCATGGTTGTAATGCGCGACGCTTACCCTATCAAGCTAAACAGTAGCGTTGCGAAACTTGGCGGGTGTTATTAATTGCGAGTTGCCTTACCAACCGTTAAGATATTTTTCGACTAACAATAAAATCCGTTGAAATCCGTATAATCAGTGTCATCCGTGTTCTATGATTATACGCAGAATACCCCATCCATAATCAGGAGTCGCCGCCATGAAAAAATTTATCAACGCCATCGATACGCTACTTGATGAAAGCCTGTTGGGCTTTTCCAAAGCACATGCAGACATTATCCAACTCAACACCCAACCGCATTTTGTCAGACGTATTAACCCACCCAAACCCGGCAAGGTTGCTTTAATTTCCGGCGGCGGTTCGGGACATGAACCCCTGCATATCGGTTTTGTCGGTCACGGTATGTTGGATGCCGCTTGTCCCGGTCAGATTTTTACCTCCCCAACACCTGATCAAATGTTGGCCGCCGCGCAAGCCGTCGAACAGGTCGGTGGTGTCTTGTTTATCGTTAAAAATTATGCCGGCGATGTCATGAATTTTGAAATGGCTGGCGAAATGCTGGAGTGTCAAAACGCAACCGTTTTGGTAAGCGATGACGTTGCCTTGCCAAAAGCACACAGCACCGGACGACGTGGAGTAGCGGGCACCTTGATTATTGAAAAAATAGTCGGTGCAGCGGCAGAAAAGTGTGCTGACTTGGCAACGTGCAAAGCCTTGGGTGATAAAGTCAATAACGCCACGGCCTCTATGGGTGTCGCACTGAGCAGTTGTACCGTGCCCGCCTTGGGCAGACCCACTTTTGATATTAGCGACACCGAGATGGAAATGGGCGTGGGCATTCATGGTGAACGGGGACGTGAAACGCTTAAATTAAGCACTGCCACAGAAATTGTCGAGCACTTGGCCAGCCTTATTGATGAGGAATTAAAACCAAAAAAAGGCCAACCGGTGTTACTGCATGTCAACGGATTTGGGGCAACGCCCTTAATGGAGTTGTATTTAATTTATGATCTGGCTGCCCAATTCTGGGAAAAACGCGGCATCACCATAGCCCGTTCATTAGTTGGCAATTACACTACGTCTATTGATATGGCCGGTTGTTCAATAACCCTCAGCGTACTTGACGAAGAATTACTGAAACTGTGGGATGCTCCCGTTCATACCGCTGCGTTACGCTGGGGATGTTAAGAAAAACCGAGCCTGCGTAGGGGTAGAATATTTTCTACCCCTACGGATTGGCCTTGATAGTGCCATCAGAATTGCGCCATTTGGTATTTCCAGGGCTTCCAAATACCGTAGGGGCAGAAGATAAGCTGCCCGATGTTATGCGGCATGTTATCAAGGTGGAATATTTTAGTGAACTTAAAATCAACGGGTTACAATTATATTTACAATAAATAAGCCCCAACCTTGTCTCCACGCTAAGGAAATATCTTGAGTGTTGGTATTTTAAGTAAGAATTAACATCCCCCTTTGAAAAAGGGGGAGTAAAGCGAGGGAGCCGAGGGGGATTTATTTAAAAAACCTCCCTTAACCTTTTTTTCAAAGAGAGGAGAGGAGGGAAGTAAGTACGTAGTGAAAAGTTATTCTTTTAGCGCTATGGTTTCAGCCCGGTTAACGATAGCAATCGTTATTTTGCCTTCTTGAGCTAACCAGCCAATACTGCGTTGGATGATTTTTTCTTCTTCAGTAAGCTCTCTAAACAATTTTGCAACTTGGGTAGCGCCATGTTCAGCCAAGTAATGCCAAATGCTGCCTGCCGTTAAACCGATGCGTTCAGTCTGGGGTATTTCAGGCGTCACAGCAACAACCGGTTTGGAAGCTGCGGCCGGTGCTTTTTTAGTGGATTTTTTAACAGGACTGGGCTTTTTAGGGACTACTTTAGTTTCTGCGGTCGTAACTGCTTGTGCCGCTTTAACTTTTGGTGCTGGCTTTTCCGGGGTGGTTTTTGAGTTTTTCATAAGTGAGATAAATAATATAAATGGCAAAAATTAACAGGAGCCCTTCAGACATAAAAGGCTCTCCCTTAAGTCAAAAGATTTTACTCGCGTTTGGGAAGAAAAGTAATAGCGGACAGCGGGTTATTTCCGCTTTTTGTCGACTTTATCCCGGGTGACAGCGCTTTGATTTCACGGGAGATGAGCGAATAAAGCTCAGGAGTCCATTGCGGAAGTGTTTTGGAGTCAGCTTCAAGCGGATAGGCTCTGGGGTCGTGCGGGGCAATCACGACTTTTACATTTTCGGCACCGACTTGTGCGGTGAGAACGAAAAGTTCTTCTATCGCTTCATCGCCCATGGCCAAGCAGCCAATGGAGGCGGCTTTACCGTGGATGAAAATATCAGAACCCGGAGCGGTGCGCCCCTCTTGTTCGGCATGAAAGAGGTCGAATTCGTTGGGGTAATTTATTTTCATCGATAAATGATAATGGCTGTTGGGGTTTAGCCCTTCGATGCGGTAAATACCTTCTGGCACCTGTTTGTCGCCTTGGCGTAATTTAGGGCCGGCCATGCCGCTGGCGGCTTTGATATCATAGTCGCGAATGAAGCGAAACTCACCGGTGCCCCTCGCCCATAGTTCCAGTTTTTTTTCCTGTTTCAAGGCAATAAAGGTGACTTCGCGGGGAGGGTAGGACACGTTGGCCTTGGCAAAATAGGGGTTCAGTTTTCGCGATGTGTGGGCGCTGTAATCTTGCAGAATATTATCCACGGTCAATCGGCCGGGCAGACGAAGAGACGGAATGTAAACCATTTTTGGTACAGCCTGGGCTTGAGGTTTGAGGACGGTGATGCTGGCGGGTTTGTGCACAGAGCACCCGGCGAGTAAGCCTGTAAAGATCAAGCCGGTCAGGATTAGGGTTGTTGATTTCATAAGAGGCGGTGGAAATGAAGTAATAATTGGCATAGTTTACGTAAAATTGTTAGCGGTTTGCAAGTGTTAGGTTTATCTTAAAAACCTGATTTAGCCACAGATTTACAC
>CAIMDR010000448.1 GCA_903839795.1 uncultured Methylococcaceae bacterium
GTTTCGACTATCGAGACTGTGAAAGTATTTATGTGGGAGAGGCTTTAGCCTCGAATTCGAAGCTAAAGCCTCTCCCACATCATATAAAAACAATGAGTTACAATATTAAAAAGTTGTTTTTGTGTTGTTTTCATAAATACTTTCACAGTCTCTATCGCCTCTACCCATCTTAAGGGTTACAAAATTTTACCACTTACATTTTATAAATTATTTATACCGAAAATAACAACCTAAACTAAAATAATAAAGGTGATTTTATGTGTTTCAGCCAAAGCACCATCATAGGTTTAAATTCTTACAACTGGGACGGTGACAAAATTGATTTTGATCCTATCGTCCCCTCGCACCGTGCTGTTGTCGGTAAATCCTCTAAAACAACTTATCAGTTAGATGTAAGAGAATTTTTAACGGGTGATAATAACGCAGTGATACGTAAGACTATTGAGGAAGATGTCAAGCGTTTTGGATTAAGCGTCCATGCAGATATGGGGCTTTTTTCAAAACGCGGTGACGGCGGGTTTGATTATAGAGCTTCATTAATTTCCCAATTTGTTGGTCATACTATTCATTATCGTACTCGAAAACATAATGATCCTTGGCGGTTTCCAGAAGAAACGTTAATGATTAATGAAGGCGATTGTGAAGATATTGCTTTTTTACTGGCATCGCTTTTATATACAGCGGGAATTAGCCCATACAATATAAGAGTTGCTTTAGGAAAAGTTAAAACCACCATTGACGGTAATAAAGATGAATTTGATCATGCCTGGGTTATGTATAAAAGGGAGTCAGGGAAGTGGATGGTTTTAGAGCCGTTAGATTTACCTGAAAATAAAAAACCGGAAAAGAAAAAGTCAAAACCATCTGTTATTTTGTTACCGAACACTTCGAGTTGCATTTACGAATACAAGCCCAGATTTTTGTTTAATTGGCAGCATTTATGGGTAATTGATAATGGCACTAACGAGAAATTAGCAGATATCGTCAGCAGAGAATGGAAGCGGATGGATCCAACTTTTGCTGGATTTGTGCATAGAAATATTATTCACGCTGCCTTGTCCACCCTATCTCCTGACAAAAATTGGATAAAAAACGAATTGGATAAACGATTTACCCATATTGTGCCATTTTATGATGGGTCTTTAGTAGACGAACCCGATTGGCCTTGGAATTATCATCCTTATGATCATTTTGATAGTGGTTTTATAGAAGAAGGTTGGGGCAAAGTAAACGCTCGTTTGAGTAAAGTTAGAGCTAATAATAATGCCATCGGTAATTTTGCTTGGGCAGCTCACGGAATTGCTGATTTTTATGCGCATAGCTCTTATGTACAATTTGCCAAACTAATTAGCCCAAAAATGGACGGTGGATATGCTATGCCTTATGATCCTGATAATCCATCGTCATGTATTGAAATACCACCTGATTATAATTCAGGTATCTTTGATTTTAATCGCTTTAGTATTAATTCTAGTCTTTATAAAGGAAGTGAAAATCAGGCCGCAGCATTATGGTCTGGTAAACTCATTTCGGGAAGATACGCACAAAGCCCCGACTCTCGCCCACCGGGTACGCTGGAGAACTTAGCAAAAGTTCCGACCGATGTGAGTAATCGAGCCGACTATGATAAGCATGCGGCATTACCGCATCATGATGAAATTGCCGTTGATGAAGCTGATGTTGGAAGTGATCATATTCTTTACTCAAGAGATACTCCTTCTCCGACCCAGTTAGATGACAGGCAATATTACGCCAATCAATATCGATGGCGATATTTCAGTGCTGTTCAACATATACGTCAGTCATTTGAGAGTAATTGGCCTTCATAAATCTCTAAAGCAAGTGGATATAGCACAAGCATATCGTGCCTGACATTTCTTTTAAACCGCCCATTAATATGGCTAGTCTACCGATGTCCATCTTATGAATTTGATACTTAACAATCACAAAATTTAATGAGGAATAGCTATGTTTGAAAACTGTCTACCGCTGACTGATTTTTATATTACTGAAATTACTGATAATCACAGCAATAACAAGCCAGTCACTCAACTTTTTAATATTTATACATTTCCAGATAAATAATTCCTATGTCAACAGATACCATCCCTTCAAGGGATGTTATCTGTATGAGATTACCGCAACGCGAATTGGAAATTTAATTTCTGAAAGTCTATATCACAATTGTTTTCCTGATCATCGAATAACCAAAGAGAAAAATACTTATGAAATATGTTTATATAAAACAAACCAGTCATTGCTTGCTGCATCTATTAGCGGTATTGATACTAACTGGTTTAGTTACTGCTTGCAGCATAGACACCACAAAAAATAATAACCTTTCAATACCTTTTCTACCAGCACCCGCTGCCGAATCAGAATCTTGCATAAACCCGCCGAACCCCAATAAAAATTCTGCTTGTCCTTTAGACGCACTTCCTTCTTCCTGTTTTAAGGGTTCAACAGACCAACAAGAAAAAATTAACACATTTGACAACGGCAAATGTGAATATCGGCAACTTGTTGAGGATACTACTTTCTACCGTTATTTTGATAATGTCGCAACTAAAGTTGGCGGCTTTTATATCACAGAAGAAATTCGTATAAACGAGTCAGATCAAGATAAAAATCTTCATAACAAGATAATAAAGACATTAGCTTTGAATCAGAAATGGGGTAATTCAGCTAAAATGCTAGAGCGGGTTACGTTTCCTAAAGGGACTGTAGTTTTTCAAGGAAAGGCGGCCTCGCAAGGCAGCACTGAAATAGAAAAAGAACAATGTTATCCAGGTGGCGGGGCTCAAATTTTTATTCTTAATGATACCCTGCAACATTTGATTAAAAATAATCAGGTGTGGTTTTCCGAACCGCATGATTATGATGGCAAAAAAAACGATGTCAAAGAAAATCCTGAACCAAAATACGACAAACTGTTCAGCTGTCCACCAAAACCTACACTTCCAACCATGTAGATCGAGCCAGGTCGGGCACAAGCTTTTTGTGTTTGACATTTATTCAAAACCGCACCCGCTCCCAATAATAAGATGGATAGCTTATTAATGTCCATCTTATGGGTTTATACCTAACAGATACAGAATTTAATGAGGAATAGCTATGTTTGAAAACCGTTTACCGCTAACCGAATTTTATATCACTGACGTTATTGATAGTTATGGCAATAACCAGCCAGTTAAATTGACCATCAAGATACAATCACGTTGTGCCAAAATATCCGACAATCCAGATAACGATCCGACAAAAGCTAACGCATGGCGTTATATTATTGTGGGAGATACTTATAAGTTGGGCATTGCCACTTCTGAAGATAACAATTATTTGCTCAAAACCAATATTGGCCCCATTATCAATGTTAAGCGCGGCGTACTTCTTGAGATAACATGGGTAAATGAATTATTAAACGACGCTATGGGCGGCATGATGCCAGCGGTAGGCTTTTCCGATCCTTTACTGGAAATGCCGCCAATAAATCCCTTGCCGATGGCTTATGCCAACGCCGAAATGCTCACCATGAATCCTTCTGTGGGCGTCGTTACCCATTTACACGGCGGTAGAGTGCCAGACGATAGCGACGGCTGGCCGCTAGAGCCGATCAGCTATCAAGACAATCCTTTTTATACCGAAACGGCTGCCGGTAATATACCGTTTGCGACCAAAAAAACCGTTACTTATCCCAACGATCAGCGCGCCACTATGCTTTGGTTTCATGATCACGGCATGGACAATACCGCGCCGCAGGTTCATGCCGGTTTAGCTGGGTTGTATTTTATCCGCGATGAATCGGATGATCAGCTGGCTACAAAGATAAATGCCTACAATACGCTTCAAAACAATTATGTAGCGAATGAGGAATTACTGGAAATCCCGTTAGTGATTCAGGATCGAGTCGTTGATTGCGATTTTTGCTGCGTCGATTATTGGGCCGGTATTCCGACTCAGTATGACAACAGCGATCCCCAAAATCCCGTGCTTAATAAGCTGCGGCCCGAGTTTTTGGGCGATACTATTTTTGTGAACGGCAGACCTTGGCCACACCATAAGGTAACGCAAAAAGTCTACCGGCTTAGGTTGCTCAATGGTTCCAATGCCCGTACTTATGCGCTGGCTTTAATCAACCCCAGTCCTTGGACGACAACCGAAAATATCGATAAACCCACTAAAATTTGGTACAGTGATTGTTTAACAGTGATAGGTAATGAAGCCGGTTTGTATGCAGCCAGCCAAACCCTGGGCGAACAAGATTATCTGCTGATTGCGCCAGGCGAACGCTTGGATGTGTTATTGGATTTGACACGAATTTGTCCACATGAAACTCCAAAATTGCGGCTGGTTAATTTAGCCGTTCAATCGGTATTTAATAACGAATGGCCGGAAGCGATTTTTCAATCAGAAGCCCTATCTATTTTTTCATTGCCGACTACTCCTGCACCTACGCTACCCAGTGGGCTTATAAATCAGAATTATATCTGGCTAAACTCGTTATTGGCTATTAAACAAGCCAATATCATGCAGTTTTGTATCGAACATATCGATTCTAACAACTGCGTGTGCAATGTCGACGATAAGCGATTAGCCGCTAACCAAGCTGAATTTAAAATTGCGCTTGATGCTTTGTTATTAACATACGATACAAAGGATACGGCTAAAAACCCCGAATTTGTTTATTCGGATGGAAAGCTTCAATTACCAAACGGGAAAGTAGTCGATAAAAACCGCTTGGTGGTTTTGATGAATAATACCGGTACGGGTCTTGCCAATGAGTTTACAGAGAAACCGGATTGGACTGACGCAGCCGGTAAGCATCCCGACTGGCATGATACCCAAATGTGGGAAATGGCAGAGCCGCTAGCCGATCCCGTCTATAAACCATTCAAATTGCCCTTTACTATTGACCTTCGTACGGTGGGCAATCCCGCCGCCGTTATTTTGGGCGGTTATCAGCCCTATAACGTCGCCCGCTCTACCTTTTTAGAGGCTGATGCAACACCCATTGCCAAAAATAGCCAGAGGAAATACGCCGATTTACGTCCGGCAACGATCAAACCGACAAGCGGTACTTATGAGCGTTGGTATGTCGCCAATATCGGCAATTGGCAACCTGGCATCAACGGTGTCGCAGGTGTACCGGATATGCATCCTTTTCATATCCATCTGGTTAATTTTGTGGTCTTGAGACGGTTTAGTTTTCGGCCAGTCGATCAAAGCAATCCGGTTGATTATCACTTTGTTGATGTTACGCCTGAACAAGCGGATTTCTACGATAAAAACATCCGCCATGATACGGTTAGAATTAACTCAAATGAAATGGTGGAATTGCTGGTGTATTTTCCTGAAGGTTATCACGGCAAATATCCTTATCACTGCCATTTGGTTGAGCATGAGGATATGGGTATGATGCTGCACTTTGAGGTTTCCCCAGCTTAAGATAATCAAACTCACAAATACGATCAAACTATGACCGATTATCGATGTTATCGGGTGAAAGGCGAAATTTTGCTGGGCTTGCTGGTTCCAAAGCTCCAGCTTGGTAACCGTTATTGGGTCTTGTAGGTTCTTTATCTACATTTTCTCGTGACGACAGTCACGGGAAGCTGGAGCTTGGGGAAACAGCAGAAAGCAGGTCGGATGTCGACTTTATCGTCGCTCAACATTTCGGGCTACCAACTTAAGACGGGACACTGAGCAACAAAATGATTCGCTAAATGCCAAAAAGTCCGTCATACCGGTAGGGATGCCGGAATCCAGTCACACGGATGTGAAGCTGTAAGACCCTAAATCATGCGGCAACGTTATCGGAAAGTTACCCTCCATGGCACTGGATACCGGCATCCTTGCCGGTATGACGGCGTTAACTAAAATTTCTTGTCCCGGCTTAAGTGGGTAAGGCTCCTCGCAAGGGACTGCCCCTACAAGACACTGATATCGTTAAATAAAACTACTTATCTTGCTGATCCAACCTCAGAAATTGAGTGTAAACGTTGCGCGTATCATTCTGGGTTCGACAGGATGTTTCATAATGCCGGTTTGCGGCGCAGTACCTGCCGGGAAGGCATATTGATAAGCATAAGAAATATCGTTGGCGGTCGAATCAAAAATATTGAATAGATCAAGCTCTAGTTTATATTTTTTTTGTTTATACCCCGCACCTAAATTGACGATGCTGGTATTCCCGGCCCAGTATATACCGGACGAATCTAGGGGCATGTCTCCAAAATGACGTAAACGTACGGTACCGAATAAACCGTTAGGAGCTACTACCGTTGCGCCTGTGGTGATAACTCGGCCCACAGAGTTTGGGATATAATTGTTGCTTTCACCTTCCGGGATCGTTACATAACGTGCCGAAGTCATTGCAAAGTCAGCATCCAGTGTCAACCAGTCGGTAGGTTTATAATAATTAGTCCATTCAACGCCGTAGCGGTGGGATTTTCCGTTTACTTCAGTTGTCCCGGCGTCGCCCGTAAAAACCAGTTCCTGATTGCTCTCTAGCCACCATAATGCCAGAGTGCTATTTAAACCGTTTATAAAGTTGCTGCGAATGCCGGTTTCGCCACCGTGTGACTGGGCCATGGGTGAGATTTTTGCAGCATTACTGTCGAGTATATTACCGTTATTCGGATCGCGTTGTAGCGTAGTGCCTCGGGCATCGTTGGAGTGGTAACCGAAACCGCCATTGATAAAATATTCAGTATCAAACCAGGGGCCGAAGATCAAACTTAGCTTCGGACTGACTAATGCTTGTCCCCGATTACCCGAGTTGGCCGCGTTAACACCAGGATCATGTGTAGCCGTGTCGAGGACGGTGACATCGTTATGGATAATATCCCCTCTTAAACCAGCAATAGTCCGTACTTTTTCATGCCAAAAGGTCTGGTTTTTAAGATATATACCCGCTGTAGTCTCACTGATATTGCTATTACTGACTGTGCTGAAATATTGCCTGTTGACTGTGTGATCTAGCCCCAAGCCCATGATTTCATCGTGACGAAGTTGAAAGCCCACGGTGTTGTCCATGTCAAAACCGAATAATTTGTGGTAGCGAGTATGTTCGATATTGCCGCCGGTCTGTACCCGATGTTCGAACTGGTGTATCTGATCGCCGCCTGGAAAATTGATGGTATCGGTATAGCCGGTAAAGTTAGAAAATAAATTTACATCGTAATAGAGGGCATAGATATTAGCGTCATTTTTCCAGTTGTCGCCTTTGTTCCAGAGGTTGCTTGAAAAGCTGTAGCGATTGGTCTTGCCGCCATCCGTAGGATCCATGGTGCCGTACAAGTCGAGCGTACCGTTATTAACCAACGCCTGTGATATCTGGTTGGTTGCCGTCCAGTCATTGGTATAGCCTTTGCCGTTAATCGACACTCCCCAATCGTCTTTGTTAAGGGTGTAACGCAGCATACCGTTGAATTTTTTTGAATCCTCCGGCTGTTGCCAGACGCCGTTGTAGAAATTGAACTCTCCGGCATAAAGTAAATTGCCGTTACCGACTTTGTTGGAATTAGCAACCAACGTCCGGTAAAAACCGAACTCGCCTCCGGTAAACTTCAGAAAGCCTTCGGGTAATTTATTCATCGAGAACATTTTTGAATAACCGGCTGATGAAAAATCGCCGACTTCCGCATAATACGGCCCCTTGCCGTATTCAATATGCTCCACCAACTCGGGAATGACGCTATTGATGTCCATATAGCCCTGTCCGTGAGCATGAGTAGGCATGTTCATCGGTATGCCATCGACATAAGTGGTAAAGTCGGTGCCGTGATCGAGATTAAAACCGCGTAAGAAATATTGATTAGCCTTACCTGAGCCGCTGTGTTGAGTGGCTACTGCGCCTGGAACCACTTCAACCAACTCACCATTACGGGAAAGTGGTCGATATTCAAATTGTGCCTGACTGACTTCGCCCTGCGATGCTGATCCTGTCATGCCTATAAGATCTTTTCCTCGCCCGTCTTCAGTCACGACCATTTCCTCTAATTCTACGGTCGTATTTTTGCTGGTTTTCGATTTGGCTTTTACTGTGGTTTCAGTAGTTTCGGTGGGTGGAACTTCTATTTCTTGGGCATTAACGTTGCCCCCAAGAAAAAAGCTAAAAGTGAGTGCCAGGAAACGTAGGGTTGCTATACCCGCGCAATGTAATAGTAAGGTGGCAAATACAAATCCCAGAGTGTAAGAAATTAAACTCGTTGAAGCCGATATTTCAAGACCATGCGCATAGCCATGAAAAAAAGCAAAGAAGGCAACGATCAGGACATTTATTCGGGTAGTGAATTGTACTTTTTGGATAATGAATGCACTAAATACCAAGCCGGATAGCAAAATCATGATTTCCGCATTTGGAACACAAAAGCTTGCGGCGCCAGTAAGACCGCCAAGAGTCATGACGCTGACAAACGTGATTGGCAACATCCAAATGGCCTGCCCACGCAACTGAGCCGCCCATATTCCCACTGCAATCATGGTTAGAAGATGATCCCAACCTTGCAGAGGATGCTCAAAACCATTGTCCCAATCCCTGCTGGCAAGAGCATCTGTTGGAATTTTAATAAATGACAAAGAGAGCAGCGACAGTAAGCCCAAGCAAAATAGAGTTTTTTGCAGATTAAACCCGAAAAAAATCAATTTATTATTTTTGTTTAGCATGGAGTTCACAAATAAAATGAAATGATTGTATCATTTTGGTAAACCCCAGAGGGTTACAGTAATGTGACACTTTGTTGTCGCAAGAAAAGCATTTTGATATAGATGTCTTTGTTAATTAAGAGACATTATTTTCTGTGGTTTTCGATCATAGAACACGGATGACACGGATTAGACGGATTTCAACGGATTTTTTTAGTCGAAAAAAATATCTACAGATTTTCAGATAAATAATTTCAATGCGAACGGATACCATCCCTTTAAGGGATGTTATCCGTATGAGTTAAATTGTTGTGTAGTGGACGTTTAATTTCTGAAAAACTATATCGTGATTATTGATGTTATGAAGAAATGTCTCTTATCCGTGCTTATCTGTTAAATCCGTGTCATCCGTGTTCTATTTCTTATCAAAAGTTTAGGCTAACCGGCGCTTCATGCCTTGTTAATCACTTCATCCTTCAATACATCGAAGGCGTTAAAGGCAATGTTTAGGCTGAGTTTCAGGTTAATAATGCTGGCGATGGTGGTACTGGTAAAAATACAGATCATAATGGCGATTTGATATTTCACGGCTAACCACGGTTCACTGCCACCCAGAATTTGACCGGTCATCATGCCGGGTAAAGAGACCAGCCCCATAGTTCCCATGCTGGCGATGGTCGGATTAATGGCCGCTTTGATGGCCTCCCGAAAATAGGGCTGCACCGCCTCCCAACGGGTCGCGCCCAGCATTAAAAAAGTCGCATATTCATTCTCGTTTTTGCGGAGTGCCGAATAAAAACGCTCCAGTGCAATAACGTTGCCTTGCAGACAATTGCCCAGAATCATCCCGGCCAATGGCACAATATAGCGGGCATCGTAAAAGTGGGTCGGCTGAATGACCAGAATCACCAAGTAGGCGGTGGAGAATAATATGCTGGAGGCAATCGCGGTAAAGGTGGCTAACGCAAAATAACGCGCTTTAAGTCCGGCACGTTTTAGAATGGTTATATCCGCGACTATCAACATCACCAATATCCATAAGCCGTTTAGCCAGGGATTGTTAAGCGTAAACAGTGTCTTGAGATAAATGCCCACCAGCGCCAACTGGAGGCTCATGCGTAGCAGGCTGATGCCTATATCCCGGCTTAAGCGCAGACCGATAAGCCAAAGCAGTATCCACGGCAGCACACAAAGGCCGTAAAGCAGCGCCATTTGTGGCAGCCCGATATCAAGTGTTTCCATGTCGCTTTACCTCAGTCAAGCGCCCCGCCTCAAGTGTAAAAATAATATCACTGCGTTCCAGCCATTCAGGGTCATGAGCGACTGAAAGCACCGTCAACTGAGGATCCGAGAAAACATCGAACACGGCTTGTTTGCTTTGGGTATCCAGTGCGCTGGTGACTTCGTCCAGCAGATACAACGTTTTACCCAGTAACAGACCGCGTGCCAGCGCAATCCGCTGTTTTTCACCGCCGGAAATACGGCTGCTTTCCTGGTTTAAAATACTGACTGGCAGTTGCAGGCGCTGTAACACGTCAAGCAGTTGCGCTTTTGTGGGTTGATGCTCACGATGTGCCTTAAATTGAAAAGGCAAAAGCAGCGCGTCTCGCACCTTTTCGGCACCCAACATGGGTTCTTGTCCAATGTAAGCGGTACAGCTTCGAATAGTCTGAATCGATGTCGGCGTTAACGGCATTTCCTTAAAGTAAACGCTGCCGGTTTGTAACGGATGCAGTCCCAACAAGGTTCTTAAGACACTGCTTTTGCCGGAACCGGATTTGCCGCATAACACCGCTTTTTCACCGGGAAAAAGCGCAAAGCTGATATCGGATAGAAGAACTTTTTCGTGGGCAATAACCGATACTTGATCGAAACGAATGATAGGTGACATTAAGTGATTATTTCATATAAAAAAATGGGTTTTATAGCTTATTAGGAAAAACTAAAACCAGTCTAATTAGATTATCTTTCAGGAAGACCCGAGCCATAATACTGAATCAAATTAACATGAAATTTAGGGCGCGTGCATTAAAATA
>CAIMDR010000449.1 GCA_903839795.1 uncultured Methylococcaceae bacterium
CAAAAATTCGATAATTGAGGATACGTTCAAGTAACCGTTCAGCCTCTTTTTGAGTATCTTCTTTTTCAACCGCAACCAGTGCCATAATGCCGGTACCGATTTGGCCTATAGCTTGATTATTGACAGTGACTTTTGCGGTAGTTACCCGTTGAATAATTGAGATCATTAGTTTGGCTGATTTTGGCAGTTTATTGACCAGTGCGAGCCATTAGCTCTTGCCACAACTCATTATAAGCGTCTGTGGAACGACTTTTATTAATAAAACCGCCCAACGGCATACGCTCCAAGCCCATACGCTCTATGTCACTGGCATAAGGAATGGCGGTATTTAAAATCTCCGGATGACTCTGAACCAAATTTTCCATAATGTCTTTGTGCATATTTTTGCGACGATCCGCCATCGAAAAAAAAGGGATCAGTGCCAGATTATCCAATTTATTATCTTTAATAAATTCCTTCAACTGTTCCAGCGTTCTTAAAGATAGCGTAGTGGGAATAATGGGCGACAATAAAATATCAGCCGCTTCAAAAACAGCTTCAGAGAGTAAGGAAATATTCGGCGGACAATCCAGAAAAATAAAGTCGTACTCTTCTGCCAAGGGCTTAAGCAGTTTTTTAAGTTGTTGGGTCGGCTTTTTTTTGGTATCCAGCACAATATCCAAATTTCTAAACGAAAAATCGGCTGGCAACAAATCCAGATTTTCAAAATCAGTGCCTTTAATCAGTCCGTCCAGTTCGCGCTTTCCGGCGATTAAATCTTTACTGCCGCCTTTTACCTTGGGCTTGATACGAAAGTAATAACTGCTGGCACCCTGTGGATCCAAATCCCAGACCAAAGTACGATAGCCTTTGCTGGCAGAAATATACGCTAAATTAACCGCACTTGAGGTTTTACCAACGCCACCTTTAATGCTGTACAAAGCCATTATCTTCATCATATAGTCCTGTGTTAATAAATCTTTTTTTCTTAAATCCGGCAAGCAAGCCCTTGAGATTAACTCATACCTTCGCATCATTGATGCTGCTTAATAAAACATTTTAGCTTATTTAAGACCGCAGAGAGACGATTTTTCACGCTATTATAATAACCTGTACTCCAAAGACAGACGATAATCTATTGAATTTACGATTAAATATTCTCTATCACCAAGTTGTGCATGAATGCAATCGGCTTATAGTTTATAATTACACTCTTTTTTAAAGTTTTCATCGACCAATGCCGCTTTATAACGCTTGGTATCGACTGCCATTGGTTAAAATATCCCGCATGCAAGAAATAAACCCGATCAAAAATAAAATAGCTGACCTAAAAAGCCGTGGTGATTCCCTTAGGAGGTATCTTTGACTTTGATATTAAGCATGAGCGCTTAGTCGAAGTTTTACGGGAACTGGAAAATCCAAAAATTTGGGATAATCCCGAACTGGCGCAAACCCTGGGCAAGGAACGCGGCCAGCTTGAAGTTATTGTTAATACCATTAATGATCTGGAGCGCGGCTTAACCGATGCCGAAGAATTGCTGTTGATGGCCATTGACGAGGATGATGAAGAAACCGTTGATACCGTTGTTGATGATTTGGCGCATTTTGAAAAAAGAGTGGCCGCCCTTGAATTTCGACGTATGTTTTCAGGTGAAATGGACCCCAATAATGCCTTTTTGGATATACAGTCGGGTTCCGGCGGCACCGAAGCGCAAGATTGGGCGTCCATCATTGAGCGCATGTTTTTACGCTGGGGTGAGCGCAAAGGCTTTAAAACCGAACTGATTGAAGAGTCACAAGGCGATGTCGCCGGTATTAAAAGCGCCACGATCCGCTTTGAAGGTGAATATGCTTTTGGCTGGCTGCGCACTGAAACCGGCGTTCATCGCTTGGTCAGAAAATCACCGTTCGATTCCGGCAATCGTCGTCATACCTCATTTGCTTCCGTATTCGTGTCACCGGAAATTGATGACGATATTGACATAGACATTAACCCTGCCGATATTCGGGTGGATGTTTATCGTGCCAGCGGTGCGGGTGGTCAGCATATCAACAAAACCGAATCCGCCGTGCGGATGACCCATAACCCGACCGGCATTGTCGTGCAATGCCAAAGCGATCGCTCGCAGCATAAAAACCGCGCCACCGCGATGAAGCAATTGAAAGCCAAATTGTATGAACTGGAAATGCGCAAACGCAGCGAATCAGCCCAAGCCTTGGAAGATACCAAATCCGATATAGGCTGGGGCAGTCAAATCCGCTCTTATGTGCTGGATCAGTCGCGTATTAAAGATTTACGCACCGGCGTGGAAACCGGCAATACCCAAGCCGTTTTGGATGGCGACCTGGATCAGTTTATTGAAGCCAGTTTGAAGAGTGGTTTGTAATTCACACAGAGTAACACGATGAAAATTGAATTTGAAAATTTAGGTGGCATTGATAAAGGCAGTATTGAGCTGAATGATTTTACCCTATTTTGTGGTAAAAATAATTCAGGGAAGACTTATGTTATGTATTTGATTTATGGATTATTAAGCCAGAGATTCAATATTAGCTTTGATTTTGTTAAACCTATTGTTGATAAACTTAGGCA
>CAIMDR010000450.1 GCA_903839795.1 uncultured Methylococcaceae bacterium
ATTTAAAGGTTGGTTGTGATTACCTGTTAGATACTTGCTCTGTGGATTTAAAAAATCATGAGTATTGAGGAAGGAATTAAAAATTTTAACAGATTATTCGTAATTATTCAGTCCCCCTCTTTGACAAAGAGGGGTTAGGGGAGATTTTATTAGATAAATCCCCCTCATTCCCCCTTTTTCAAAGGGGGAGGTGAATACATACGATTATTCTATTGATATCCTTGTTTTTTGGTAGCAATTTTTAAAAAAATGACTTGGCTGTGTGCAATTTTTCAGCTGGACGATTTTATAAAACAAAAAACTGCCCGTACCACAGGGTACGGGCAGTAAATTTTAAATATCCCGATTTAATTCAGTAATGCGAATTAAATCGTTTTTTTGTTGCGAGCTTGATAACCCAAAAAACCAACCATACTGGTCAACATCAACCAAGCAGCACCGGGCAATGGTACGGCCGAAATAGTTGACAGAGAAGCTGAATAATTACCTTTTACGCTATGTTCAAATCCTGAAACTTCTAAGGAATATGTGTGGTTTGCCTGTAAAGGTGAATCCCATAGGAATCCAAAATAAGAAAATCCACTTCCAGTAGCTGAGCCTTGGCCTGCAATACCCGTGGTTATTAAGCTGGTATGGTCGCCATCATAAAGCTTAAAGGCTGTTATTTCAGTGCCTTTTGAGGTACCGTTTGCAGTTAAAGAATTCGCAGTCGCGTTAAGACTAAAAGTACCATTTACTTGAAAGTCAAACCAATCTGTAAACGCACCAATGCCAGAAATATTTGATGCATAGCCGATTGAATCATCAACAGCAATGAAAGCGGTAGAGCTTGCACTTGCACTCGGTAAATAAGTAACGCCAGCTAAAGCAATAGCGGCAGCTAACAAAGTAGTTTTGTTTTTTAGTTTCATAATTGATATCTCAAAATTAAAAGGGTAAAGTCTTCACGAGCAACGTGATTTTTTTAATACATCAAAACATGCAGATCCAATATCATATTATTTTCACTATCAATATGACTTTAAACTGGCATGATTGAATTCAATCGCAAATAAATTATTAGCCATTGTTTTATATCTTTTCTTTTACATCCCGCTCACCGAATATCTATCCCGGTTAGCAATTTTAAGTATAGACAAAAAAAGCAAACGCACACTTCAGCGCCATGCATAATTAACATTTTTTATTAAATGCGAAATAAAATAGCCATCTCCAATAAAAGATATTTGGTAAGTATTCACCTCCCCCTTTGAAAAAGGGGGACTGAGGGGGATTTATCTAATAAAATCTCCCCTAATCCCTCTTTGTTAAAGAGGGGGACTGAATAATTACGATATTTGTTGATAAGCTAAAAGCTGATAATAAAGTGTCGTGGCTGAAAAGCCATTGATTTAGTTAAACTAAACAGGTATGAAGGCTTAAATGCTCCTTCATTCCTTAGTTTATACAATTTGCAATTGTAATTGCGCGGATAAGGTAACGCGTAAAAATATCCACTGCAAAAGTTGCCGCAGATTCGCAGACATTGCATAGGTTTAATCTGCGAATCTGTGGCAGTGTATTTATTGCAGGTTATTTTAGCGGAAGTGTGACGTGGTTATTTTTTTGTCGTGGGTGGAAATTTTCGGCAATTAGAGTAGCATTAGCTCACGCAACGAGCATAAAAACAGGTTTTGCACCCTAATCTCTCTACTTTTGATTATGAACAATCAACAGCGTCTTAAAAAGCAGATTGAAAGCCGGATTAAACGCATTAAACAAGCGGAACATGACCGGCCGAATTTGCTGTCACAAACGGTTTATATCGGCACCTTGGGTCTGGTGATGGTATTGCCTGTTATTGGCTGTGCTTATCTGGGGCATTGGCTGGACGGTAATATGGAAGGTTATTCAACGCGGTGGACGCTGAGTTTATTGTTTACCGGCTTGGTGATCGGTATTTTTAATGTGTATTTTTTGATTAAGGAAAAATAGGCCTATCTAAGGCGGGACAGTTTAAGGTTAAATCGTTCGCTGAGCGGAGTCGAAGCGGACAA
>CAIMDR010000451.1 GCA_903839795.1 uncultured Methylococcaceae bacterium
CATCGATGTGCGTTTTCAGGTCGTTGATGAGGACGGTTTTATGGGCTTGTGCCATCATGCGCCCGAGCATGAAGGGCGAGGCGTGTTATCGGTCGTCATTTGGACGACAACACCCTGGACGTTGCCTGCCAATCAGGGGGTGGCCTTAAATCCCGATTTGGAATACGCCGTGGTGCAATGTGAAACAGAACGCTTGGTCGTTGCTGAAGCTTTGCTTAAAGACACCATGCTCCGTTATGGCATTAATGATTATCATGTGATAGGTTACTGTAAAGGTTCCGCTTGGGAACACCAGTTATTGAAACATCCTTTTTATGATCGGCAAGTGCCCATTATTTTGGGTGACCACGTTACCACCGAAGCAGGTACCGGTGCGGTGCATACTGCGCCAGGTCATGGTCAGGACGATTATATCGTCGGTAAAAAATACGGTTTGCCTATTGATAATCCGGTCGGTGCTGATGGCGTATTTTTACCCAATACGGAAATCTTTGCCGGTGAGCATGTTTTTAATGCCAATGCTCATGTCTTGGAAGTGCTGGAAACCTTGGGCAAGCTGGTACATCAACAAGCTATTTTGCACAGTTATCCGCATTGCTGGCGCCATAAAACGCCGATTATTTTTAGAGCGACACCGCAATGGTTTATCTCTATGAATCAAAATAAATTGCGCGAGCAAGCTTTGGCTGAAGTTAAGCGTGTCAACTGGGTTCCCGAATGGGGTCAGGCGCGTATAGAAAGCATGATAGAAGGTCGTCCGGATTGGTGTATTTCGCGCCAACGCACTTGGGGTGTGCCGATTACGTTTTTTATCCATAAAGAAACCCGCGAACTGCATCCCCGTACCGGTGAGTTGATTGAACAAGTTGCCAAACGGATTGAAGAAAAAGGCATCGAAGCGTGGTTTGAACTGGAGAAAGAAGAGTTGCTCGGTGCAGAAGCGGATGCTTACGAAAAAATGACCGATACCCTGGATGTCTGGTTTGATTCAGGCGTGACTCATGCCTGCGTACTGGATAAACGCGAGCAATTGACGTTTCCGGCTGATTTGTATTTGGAGGGCTCTGACCAACATCGCGGTTGGTTTCAATCGTCATTACTGGCGTCAACCGCCATGAACGATGTAGCGCCTTACAAAGCGGTTTTGACGCATGGGTTTACCGTTGACAAAAACGGCGAAAAAATGTCCAAATCCAAAGGCAATGTTATTCCGCCACAAGCGGTCATGAAAAATCTGGGTGCGGACGTATTGCGCTTATGGATTGCTTCGACTGATTATCGTAGCGAAATGCGCGTGTCTGATGAAATTCTGGAGCGTACTTCTGACGGTTACCGCCGCTTAAGAAATACTGCACGGTTCTTGTTATCCAACCTGGATGACTTTAATCCGGCACAGGATCTGGTTGATACCGCTGATTTATTGGCCTTGGATCGCTGGGTGCTTGACAGGGCTTACGTTTTGCAGGAAGAGGTCAAAGCCGCTTACGAAACCTATCAGTTTCAACAACTCTTTCAAAAGGTACACCATTTTTGCGTGATTGATCTGGGCGGATTTTATCTGGATATTATTAAAGATCGTCAATACACAGCAAAAGCCGATGGCTTGGCGCGACGCTCTGCACAAACCGCTATGTATCATGTATTGGAAGCCTTGACGCGCTGGTTGGCTCCCATTATTAGTTACACAGCAGATGAAATCTGGCAGTACATGCCGGGTGAGCGCAGTGAATCGGTATTTCTGGAAACCTGGTATCAAGGCTTGGTTAAGCTGGATGACAGTGCGGCGATGAACCGCGAATTCTGGCAAAAAGTGATGTCCGTAAAAACTGCCGTTAGTAAAGAGCTGGAAAAAAGTCGCGGTAAAGGTGACATAGGTTCTTCTCTAAATGCTGAAGTCGAGCTGTATTGTAATGCCGAGTTTTTTGATGCCTTAAAGCAGTTGGCCGATGAGCTGCATTTTATTTTTATCACCTCCAATGCGTTTCTTATAGCGGAACAGTTTACCCCTGACGATGCCATTCAGACCGAGCTTGAAGGCGTTAAATTAAAAGTGCTTGTTTCCAAACATCAAAAATGTGTACGCTGTTGGCATCAACGCTATGACGTGGCTGAACACGCCGAACATCCCGAGTTATGTGGGCGCTGCATTGAAAACGTAGCGGGCGCGGGTGAACACCGACATTATGCGTAATTTTAGTATGTTGAAATGGTTGGGCTTATCGTTATTTGCAATCCTGTTGGATCAGGGAACCAAGCTGGCTATAGACAGCTCCATGACGCTTTATCAATCGATTCCAATTTTGCCGTTTTTTAAATTGACCTACGTACACAATACCGGTGCAGCGTTTAGTTTTTTAAGTGAAGCGGGCGGTTGGCAACGCTGGTTTTTTGCAGGACTTGCTCTGGCTATTAGCTGTGGTATCGCTGTTTGGTTGGCTCGTCTCAAACAGCATGAGACTTTGCTGGCCGTGGCCTTGTCGCTGGTGTTGGGCGGCGCGATTGGTAATCTGATTGACCGTTTGGCTTATGGTTACGTTATCGATTTTCTGGATGTTTATTACCAAACCTGGCATTGGCCGGCGTTTAATATTGCCGATTCTGCGATTACCTTGGGTGTGATTTTAATGCTGTTGGAGTCCTTCGGCTTGGTAAAGTCGAAAGATGCGGCAGGATGAAGATTATCATAGTCAATTCGATAATTTGATTAAATCTTCAAAAGCCTTAAAAGATTTTCACCACGAAGACACGAAGGACACGAA
>CAIMDR010000452.1 GCA_903839795.1 uncultured Methylococcaceae bacterium
CAATTGCATCAACACCCGTTGGCCTGCAAAAACGAAAGAACCAGCCAAGAGCCATAAAACGCCGTCCAAAATCTTATCCCCTGCTCATGATTCCAAGACTCGAAGCATGTGCAACAGTTTGATTAACAATAATTAAATTTTTAAGGTAGCAGTATTACCCTCAGTCCCCCTTTTTCAAAGGGGGAGGTGAATACTTACTGCTGAACCATAAAAATCAGCTAAAAAAATATGACTTGCGGTTGTTTTGCACCGATAAGTGAATGACCGCTGGTTGAACTCCCCCTTTAGGTGCTGTTTTTTTTATTGCAGGCGCCGCCTTATCCTTTGAATTATTTATCATTATTGCTTATGGCCTCTAACTTGCTTTGAATACTTGCATTATTAACAAGCCTGTTTACAATAAACGAGTGTTGCTACTTAGACGATTTCCTACAAAGAATATACTCGCTGTCTGCACTGAATAATCAATGCATAAAAACTTCACTTATAAACAAAGCGACATTATTATCATTACCGTGCCAAACTTATTGCACCAAGAATCAGGAGTTATAGCCATGTTAAAACCGCACATTATTACCCCCACTTTACTGTTATTAGCGTTATGCTTTACAGCACCTGCTTTTGCCGAAGAAGACGCCACTATGCATCAAGTTTATTTGGCCGCTGAAGCAGGAAAATTTAATGAAGCACAAGCTATGATGGACAAAGTACTGCAAGATCATCCTGATAGCGCCAAGGCGCACTTTGTAGAAGCTGAATTACTGGCAAAACAAGGCCGGTTTAACGATGCAGGCATAGAGCTTAACACCGCTGAACGCTTGAAACCTGGGCTGCCATTTGTCAAACCGGAGGTATTGCAAAACCTTAAGGGTCGTATTGCCTCCGTGTCAGCGGGTGCCGTGCAACCGGCCAGAGCCAGCCAAAGCACGCAGTCTATGATTAAAGACTGGACGCCCTCGATTCTTTTAATCCTGGGCATTGGTTTAGTTGTGTTATTAATTGGCTTTATGAGTCGGCGAAATTCCAAAATAATGCCCGCCAATAGCTATGCCGGTAATGCGCCCGGACAAAATATGCCACCGGTCGGTGCGAGTGGCGCTGGCCCAGTCATGGGTCAACCTGCTGCTGGCGGAATGGGTTCCGGTATTATGGGCAGTCTGGCAACGGGCGCGGCCATGGGTGCCGGAGTCGTGGCAGGCGAAGCGCTGATGCATCATTTTATCGATGGCAATAAAAACACTATTGCTCCCGAACCGTCATTACCCGATACTTCACCATGGAACACAGCCAGTAATATAAATGATAATGACGATATGGGCGGCATCGACTTTGGTATCGCAGACTCGTCATCATGGGATGATGATAGCACTGATGATGGAAATGATGACTGGTCATAATCATTATTCATTGCACTGATTTTTGGGGCGAAACGTGACGGGGTTTGCAACTCCGTCACTCACGTTTTAGTAATTGGCTTATCGCAATGAACAAGAAGTAAATAATGTAACCATTTTGATGACAGGGGAATCCTTTAAACATGCTTAACCAAATCAAACTTTTTTTTGAACAACATCTTGCTCTTTCTTGCGCCAGAAGATGCATTAAGTCATTAACCTATTGAATGATAACAGCTAAATTATTTTTAGCCTTAAAAGGGTACGCCTACGGGTACACATTAAAAATAGGCTGTCTGTTTTTACGCCAAATAATACCAATTTCTTACCGGCAATACCCGCCAGAATTGGAGGCAAAAAAAGACCGGAATTAACCGGCCTTGATGTTACTTTATAACATAGGGTAAAAAGTCCAATTTCCCGCGTGTGCAAAAAAAGAAGGGGGAGCTGTGTACAGAACCCAAACGCTTTGAGTTTTGAACCGCCCTACCCCATACCGGACTAATGGTATCGAATCGCCACTATTAAACAGCGTTTAATAAATCACTGTTGAC
>CAIMDR010000453.1 GCA_903839795.1 uncultured Methylococcaceae bacterium
CTACAAACCAGAAAAGTAGTGCTGTTCTGCACAGCACTTGGAAATTATTTATCTGAAAGTCTATATATGATTTTTAGGTCAATAGTTTTTTAATTTTGGGTTAGGGGGGTGAACGGTTGCAGCCAAACTTATTGTGAGATAGGGATGGAAAATCATTGAACTTTTGAAAAAAGTTGCTTGGATTGTAATTTTAAAAATAAACTTAAAACTTAATGGTGAACAAATGAAAAATAAATTGCTAGTTGGATTTAATAAGTCTCCCGCCATGCGGAAATCTGTACTATTGGCGGCAGTATTGGGCATTTTTTCATTGCCCTCATACAGCTTTGCGTCAGTTAGTACATTTACTGATCAATCAGCTTTTAATTCCCAAGGTGTTATTGCCTTTAATTCGAATTTCCAAGATTTCGGAACAGGTTTTGGTTTTCCTGTTAACCCTTTTACCAGAGGTGGCGTAACTTATACTTCCGGTGAAAACATAACATGGGGATTTAATACTCCAACACCTTATAATACAACGTTGCAAACACTGATTGGAAATAACTCGTCTATTCCGACTACCTTGATTACTGGTAACATAGCAACGGGGTATAATATGTTTGGTTTCAATATTGGAACTTATGGCACTACCCCTATCAGTATAACTGTGAATACCAATTTGAGTAGTTACCTTTTTTCTGGCTTGAGTATTGCCAACTCAGGAGCTGGATTGCTAGATTATAAAGGCTTTATCGCTACGTCCGGAGAATATTTCACTGGATTTAAAATATCTGCTGACAACGTAAATCCTAATTTGGCTGGTATTACCAATGTTTCCTTGGGAAATGTATCGGCAGTCCCAGTTCCGGGCGCAGTCTGGCTATTTGTATCGGGCTTGTTGGGCTTAGGCGCTTTACGTAAAAAAGCTCAAGCGTAATTTCATCCTAGCTCGCATGACACTATAACAGCCAGCGTCACGTTGATACAAAACTAAAGCCATCTCGTTCGAGGTGGCTTTTTTTATATTATAAAGCCGATCTGGTTTTGTAAAAACCATCATTCCAAATCATGCCTATTATTGATAATGCCTCGAAACCGACCCCGTTACTATATTTTGTAATTATTCAGTACACATCTTTAACAAAGAGGGGCTATGAAGATTTTATTAGATAAATTCCTCTCAATCTCTGCTTTAAAGGGGAGGGCGGGTTAATTTTGAAGTCGGGTTAACCAAGGATCTTTAGTATAAGGATCGACATGAAAGGCAATAGATTCAGGTTTATGTAATAAGCCGTCCTCGCCCGAAGCATTGGGGTTCAATTGTCTTTTTTCAACAAAGTCTACCATACGACGAGCATTATAAATTACCAATACACGGTTGCCATTTTTACTGGGGTAAATTTGAAAAGCCACGTTATTTTCGGTAAATGCTGTATTTCTGTTGATCAAGGCCTCAAGCAAATCGTTATCACCTTGGGCTAATTTTTTTAAAATAGAGTCTTCACGATGCCTGATCAGTGCTGTCAGGTAGGTCATTAATGTACCCGATAACTGGTGATTTTGGAGGGTATGGACTTCTTGGTCAGAAAAAGAAAAGCTTTCGGCAACGAGATAATGTCGGTCTTTTTCGCCATCATTGGCAAACAGAGATATTTTGTCCAAGGCTTCATGTTCCAAGGCATTCAAGAATGAGCGGGGGGCGCGAATATGTTTGTCTACCGTCACCACCCAAGGTAGGGCGCGTCCGGTTGTTTCAAAACGTTCTTTTACGCTGGTGATAACGCTGGCTCTTATTAATTCATTTTCACGGCCTTCAGGTTTAACAATAAAAGCATCCACTGCTGTTATTTGGGTATGGAAACCGTGTTCCTTAAATTGATTGACAATATTGGAATAACGCGGTTGATAGGGAATACCAGTACCGTCATAGAGAATATTGATATGGTTTTTCTTGGCATGATCTGCAACCGAATCACGCAGTCTGTTGGCAAAAGGTTCGACATAAACATAGTCATCACTGTGGTGACTGGCAGCGGTGAGAACCTGGTACAGAGCACTTTTTTTACGAAATTCGTCCAGCGATGCAATAACAAAATTATCGCGGCACTGTGTTTGTGCAATTTCTTCAACCGCTGTTTTTCCTGATCCTGCGCCTCCCATAGACATAAATAACGTAGGATTTGTATCAGAAAACTTACCTTCAAAAAGCTTATCTTTAGCCTCATCGAGTTTTTTTATAATTTTACTGAGTCGCTCGTAGGCTATTTCAACTGCTCGTTCCAATCTGATATCATTATTTGCAGCACTGATCATTTTGTCTTTAAGCCCTTCGTTTTTTACCAGATCAAATATCAGGGCTTTATCGCCTTCGCAGCGTTTGAGTAGCTCTAAAACTTCTGTGTGCCCCGGTGATCGCAGTCCCGTCAACATGTTAATATCAAGGCAAAAGAGCGGGGCTGCGCCATCTTCGCCTATACTAATACCGTCTATTTCATAGCTTCCAGTCCAACGCACTGCTTCGGTTCCGGGCAAATAACCAATCATATTTTCAGCGGCGCAGAGCGGGTAATCGGCTAAATGTTTACCCGCTATAAATAACTCTTGCTTAATGCTGTCCAACGGCACCAAGCCACCGTTCACTGCAACCAGGCATTCTATGCCCGCTTCTGTTTTATGCGACAAAAAAGGGATGCCGGATATAAACTTCTTGTTTTCCGGCCATTTTCCATAAGCATTGGCTTTGTTTTGCAAGCTTTTACAGCGACTTGGATCAATGGCGTGTTCAAAGGCGCGGGTTATTTCTCTAAAGGTACTGTCGGGATTATGTAAGGCGGCTGAGTCATAAGTATCAATTCTTCTAAAATCAATGCCTTGCTCATAGACACTTTTGATGGCGGGCAGTTTGCCCAGCATCGTTAAGAAAAAATCAAGAGTGAGTCTGTTGCCATAAGTAAAAGGTCTGACATTGCGCATTTTTTGATAAAAACTGGCCAGTCTTTCCGCAATGTTTTCAGTTTTTATCACAAAGCCATTGTTATCAAAAATAGCCGTCTCTTTATTGCTGCCGTCCTCTAAAACCAGGCGTTCTATGGTTTCACGAAACTCTTTTCTTTTATCAGCGTCAGGCATGGTGCCAGGGCGATGGCAAACGGTGGGCTGCTCCTTCCAATCCTGAAATATTTCCCGATGAATGCGCGAAAAGAGTTCTGTCAGATAAGTGACGCGCTTGGTTTGGTCATGCGAGACGGTGCCTTCCGCTTCTTGCTGTAGGGTCGATAATAATTTTACGCCCTGAGAAATCGCTAAGGCGGTTCGCAATTTTTTCAGTTGTTTATAGCCTGCAATTCTGGGAACTGTATTTTTATTCATAATTTCAACCTTTCAATCATCGCTCAATCCTGATTCCATAGTAAATAAATACAGCATAATAATTTTAAGACTTTCGCACGGATGTATTTTATTTATTATCGCAGAAAACAATCAGCGCTTAACGCTTATATTAAGCGCGATCTACTTATCAACTCCCTGCCTGATTCCAAACGATACTACAAAAACATTTTTAAGCTATAATTAACCACTTTTTATTGCCTGGCGTGTAGAGACCGTGTCGAATACAAACAATGATTCATCAACTTTTCAGGGACTTATCCTGGCTTTACAGGCCTATTGGTCAAGTCAGGGTTGTATTTTATTACAACCTTTAGATCAGGAAGTCGGCGCGGGAACTTTTCATCCGGCCACTTTTTTACGTGCTATAGGCCCTGAGCCTTGGAACACCGCTTACGTTCAACCCTCTCGCCGTCCTACCGACGGTCGCTTTGGGGAAAATCCCAATCGCCTGCAACATTATTATCAGTTTCAGGTGGCTTTAAAACCATCGCCAGATAATATTCAGGAGCTGTATTTGGGTTCCTTGCGTTATTTGGGATTGGATTTACTGGAACACGATATTCGTTTTGTCGAAGATAATTGGGAATCACCGACCTTAGGCGCTTGGGGTCTGGGTTGGGAAGTCTGGTTAAACGGCATGGAAGTGACACAGTTTACTTATTTTCAGCAAATAGGCGGCTTGGAATGCAGACCGGTTACTGGAGAAATTACTTACGGTCTGGAGCGCATTGCCATGTATTTGCAAGGTGTCAAAAGCGTCTATGATTTGGTGTGGACTAAAGGGCCGTTGGGTACGGTTACTTATGGTGATGTGTTTCATCAAAATGAAGTCGAAATGTCGTCTTATAATTTTGACCATGCCAATGTCGATTTTATGTTTCAGTGTTTTAATACCTACGAGCAAGAATGCCAAAAGTTGATTGAGCTCAATCTGCCATTGCCTGCTTATGAAATGGTATTAAAAGCCTCGCATACTTTTAACTTGCTGGATGCGCGTCATGCCATTTCGGTAACCGAACGACAACGCTATATTTTAAGAGTCCGTACTTTATCCAGAGCCGTCGCCGAAGCCTATTATGCTCGCCGTGAATCACTGGGATTTCCGATGTTGACTGAGCAAGGAGCATAAAATGACAACAGGCAAACATTTACTTTTTGAATTAGGATCAGAAGAGCTTCCCCCAAAAACGTTACTTAAATTAAGTAATGCCTTGCTGGACGGAATTGTTCAGGGCTTGCAATCTGCCGAATTGACGTTTACCGCCAGAAAAGCTTACGCGACACCCAGACGCTTGGCCGTTTTTATTGAAAATTTGTCGACCGCACAACCGGATAAAACCGTTGAAAAACGAGGGCCTGCGATACAATCGGCTTTTGCGGCAGATGGTACGCCCAGCAAAGCGGCTTTGGGTTTTGCTGTCAGTTGTGGCACGACCTTTGAACACTTGGAACGTTTAAAAACGGATAAAGGCGAATGGCTCAGCTTTACCCAAGCGATTAAAGGACAGGCAACGGAAGCTTTAATCTCCGATATTATTCGTCAAAGTATTGTCGGCTTACCCATAGCCAAACGTATGCGCTGGGGCAATTTTAATACGGAATTTGTAAGGCCCGTTCATTGGGCGGTATTGCTTTACGGTAATACCGTTATCAATACGGAAATTTTAGGACTACAAACCGGTGCGACAACCCAGGGGCATCGTTTTCATGCACCACAAAAATTAACCCTTAGCCATCCTGAAGACTATCAAGATGTTTTGTATACCCAAGGTAAAGTGATTGTTGATTTTGAACAAAGAAAAACGCTAATCCGTCACGCAGCGCAAGCCGCTGCATCAGCGGTCAACGGCATCGCTTACATAGAAGACGATTTGCTGGAAGAGATTGCGGCTTTAAATGAATGGCCGGTGCCCATTACAGGGTGTTTTGATCCACGTTTTCTCGATTTGCCCGCCGAAGTGTTAATTACCACTATGCAAACCAACCAAAAATACTTTCCGGTTAAAAATGCGGACGGTGGTTTATTGGCGAATTTTATTACCTTTAGTAATATTGAAAGCAGTCGGCCTGAATCCATACAGCACGGTAATGAGCGCGTAGTGACCCCGCGCTTGGCAGACGCCGAATTTTTCTGGAAACAGGATAGAAAAAAATCACTGGCTGATCGGGTTGAAAGTTTGTCCACCATTGTGTTCCAAGAAAAACTTGGTACGGTTGCTGAAAAATCGCAACGAGTTATTCAGCTTGTCGAATTTATTGCTTTGCGTCTTAATGCCAATGTTGAACTGGCAAAACGCGCCGCGTTATTAGCCAAAACGGATTTAATGACAGAAATGGTCGGTGAATTTGGCAATCTGCAAGGTCTTATGGGCCGTTATTATGCCTTGGCAGATAACGAACCCGCCGAAGTGGCGTGGGCCTTGGAAGAGCAGTATTTCCCCAAACAGTCTGGCAGTGCCACCGCGAGTAGCCAAACCGGGCAAATTTTGGCAATTGCCGAAAAAATCGATACGCTCACCGGTATTTTTAGTGCCGGCATGATTCCGACCGGCGATAAAGACCCGTATGCGTTGCGTCGCGCTGCTTTAGGCTCCTTACGCACGCTGATCGAAAATAATTTAACCCTTGATATTCGGGAATTAATCGAATTTTCACTGGGTTTGTTTACGCATTCCTTTGAGGTCGCAACTACCCAAGTCGCGGTCATTGATTTTGTTTTTGACCGTTTAAAAGGTTATTGTTTGGATAAAGGCTATAGTGCGGATGAATTTGACGCAGTGATGACTGTAAAGCCGGCTGAACCGCTAGATTTTATGCAACGCTTGGCCGCTGTTAAAGCCTTTAGACAGCTACCTGAAGCCGACAGTCTGGCGGCTGCCAATAAACGCATACGCAATATTCTTAAAAAATCAGAATCCTCCGCAGAGGTAACGGTAGGCGCGTTGGTAGAGCCTGCCGAATTGCAATTGCTGGACAGCGCAAAGCTGGCGGCTGTCGCTATTGCCCCGCTGCTTGCCCAACGTGATTATGCGGCAACGTTAACCCGGTTGGCTGCTTTACGACAAGATGTCGATACGTTTTTTGATAGCGTTATGGTGATGTGTGATGATCTTGAGTTACGCGCCCATCGATTGGCCTTGCTTAATATGTTATCGGAACAGTTTCTAACCTGTGCGGATATTTCCAAGTTGCAGTCTTAAGGCGTTATGACTTGCTCTCAATCTTTAGGTTGGGAGCAAACAATTGATATGATTTATTATCTATCGGCTACCAATTACGCCTTAATGCGATTTTTGTTAATTTAGGAGAATAATAATGAATCATAAAAATACCCCCATAACGGTGTTACTTTTTATCCTGTTGGCTACGTTGGGTTTAGGTTGTCAATCCACTAAAAAGATAACAGGCGGGGTCAATATCGCTCAGGAACAATTGGTAGGCGCGGGGGCAACCGAACTTCCGGGAATGATTTACATTAAGGATTTTCAGCTTGACAGTGAAAACTATCAAGGCGATCAGGGCATTTTAAACCGTCGGCCCTTAGGCTCGCGACTGCTTAATCGGGGCAGTCGAAATGATGCCGGTGAAAAATCGGCTACTATAATTAATAGCCTGTCCGAGGCTTTGGTCAGTGAATTTAATGACAAAAATTTACCCGCGCAGCGTCTTGGTTCCTTTGATAATAGTCTCCCCAATAATGGTTGGTTGGTTAACGGGATGTTTACCGAAGTTGATGAGGGTAATCGTCTTAAGCGAGCGGTGATTGGTTTTGGTCAAGGAAGTACCCAAATGATGGTACAGGTGGGTGTGAGTGATTTAGCCAGTAAAAATCCACAAGCGCCGTTTATTATTTTTGGCACCGTTAAAGACCCTAGTAAACTACCCGGTGCTGTTGTCACCATGAACCCTTACGTTGCGGCGGCAAAATTTGTGATGGAAAAAAACGCTTCCAGCAAAGATGTTAAAAATACCGCCAAACAGATTGTTGCAGAAATTTTGAAATATAAACAAAAATTTAGTGAGCAAAGAAACGCGGTAAAGAAATAACAGGTGATACGGTAATCACTCACCTGTTAAAAAATAGAACACAGATGACACGGATTTTACAGATAGACACGGATAAGAGAAGGTTTTTATCTTATGAAATAGAAGTCTCGCCTGTTAAAAAATAGAACACAGATGACACGGATTTTACAGATAGACACAGATAAGAGAAGGTTTTTATCTCATGAAATCGAAGTCTCGCCCGTTAAAAAATAGAACACAGATGACACGGATTTGACTGATAAACACGGATAAGAGAAGTTTTTTATCTCATGAAATCGAAGTCTCACCTGTTAAAAAATAGAACACAGTTGACACGGATTTTACAGATAGACACAGATAAGAGAAGTTTTTTTATCTTATGGAAATATTACTTATAAATGCGTAAGGTATTTTTTTCGACTAAAAATAAAATCCGTTGAAATCAGTATAATCAGTGTCATCTGTGTTCTATGTTCTATGATTGAAACCGACATCGACTAAGTGGTTACACTGGATGATTAATTAACCTGCATAAATAAACACTCATGCCTAAACAACACTATATTTTACTGGATCGGGATGGTGTGATTAATCACGACTCCGATACCTTTATTAAATCCCCTGATGAGTGGATACCCATTGACGGCAGCCTTGAGGCGATTGCTTTATTTAACGCGCAGGGCTATCAAGTTATTGTCGTCACCAATCAATCAGGGGTTGCGCGAGGCTTGCTTGATGAACCGATGCTGGAACAAATTCACGCTAAAATGCGTAGGTTAGTCAGCGAAAAAGGCGGTGATATTGCGGCCATTTATTATTGTCCGCACGGCGCGGATAGCACTTGTGATTGCCGCAAACCCAAGGCGGGTTTACTTAAAGCCTTTGCCGCTGATTTTAATGCCGACTTAACAACCATTGCCGTGATTGGCGATTCCTTGCGTGATTTACAAGCGGCAGAGGCTGTCAGCGCACAGCCAATACTGGTTAAAACCGGTAAAGGCCAAAAAACTTTAATTGATAATCCCGACCTCAACATTCCTACTTTTGATAATTTATATGATGCAGCAAAATACATCACCTCAAGACACCCGGCATAAAAACTATATAGGTTCTACCCTTTTGTTTTTGGGTATTTTTTCTACCGCTACTATAGTGGGTATCTTGCTTATTTTAGGGATGCTGACAACCTTTAAAATTCGTTGGCAAATAGGTCATGCCTGGTGCGCCATTATCGGTTGGATGACGAAAGTTTTTTGCGGTCTCACTTATGAAGTCGAAGGGCTGGAGCACATCAATCCACAACAGCCGGCTATTTTATTAAGTAACCATCAATCTGCATGGGAAACGCTGGCCTTAAGATATATTCTTCCCCCGCATTCCGTTGTTATTAAGAAGGAATTGCTCTATTTACCGATTTGGGGTTGGTCACTGCTAACTTTGAAATCGATCGTTGTAAATCGAAAAAATCAGCGTGGGGCATTACGTGCGTTGCTTGAAAAAGGTACAAAATATCTAAATGAAGGTTTATTTGTACTGATTTTTCCTGAAGGGACGCGTGCAGGTGTTAGAGATGTATTGAAGTTTAATATCGGCGGCGCCATGTTGGCTTGTAAATCAGGCTACCCTGTTATTCCTGTCGCTCATAATGCTGGTGATTATTGGCCTCGCTATAGTTTTTTAAAATACCCCGGCGTGATAAAGCTAAAAATTGGACCTGTTATTGAAAGCAAAGGTCGTAAAGCAACTGATGTTAATGCAGAAGCAGAGGCTTGGATAAGACAGGCAATGAAGGAGATGGATTAAGACAGGAATATTCAAGCTTTTATCTTAAATGTAAGGTAAGTGCGTATAATGCGGTAAATAACACGTAAGTATTCACCTCCCCCCTTTGAAAAATGGGGGTTGAAGGGGAGGGTATATAATAAAATCTGCCCTAACCCCTCTTTATATTGAATATTTACAATAACACTACACTCAATAACGGTAACCCTTAATGAAAAAAATATTACTCATTTCTTTATCCGCATTATTACTCCCGGCTTGCGCAGATAAAAATCAATACGAACAAGCTGTATTAGAACAAATGCAGAAAGAAGCGGACATTAAAGATTACAAAATAACGCCTGAGTATATGACCAAGTGCGTAGTAGATACTACTTCACAAAATATGCCAGGTATTTTTCCTTTCGATCCCACTCGTCTGACTGCTTATCGTAACTATGCAAAAATGTTGACGTTGGCGCAAGCAGTAGATCCTAAAAAAACACTTGAAGAATTACGTACTGATTTTGGTACAGCTAAAGATCTTGCTGAAGCTCATACCAACTACACAGAAAGCTTGATGGAATGTTATTCGGCAGTCATATCTGAATCTGAAAAAGCTGAAAAAGAAAAAAAATAAAGGCTGGAAGAAAGGATTAACACAGTTAATTTTCTCTTATGAAGACGACAAAATTTTACAGCAATTCTCATTATGGCCAAAACCTACCCTGTTTCAGCTTTCGGGGGAGCAAGCGATTCGACTTTCCGGTTTATAAGACCAGCCTTCCAGCATGAAATC
>CAIMDR010000454.1 GCA_903839795.1 uncultured Methylococcaceae bacterium
CAGAAATTCGGCCACCCCTTCAAATCCGGGTTCTTCAAGAATAACCAGATTACAACGGTCAATAACGGTAACATCCATTGCCCGAGCTTGCGTTACCAGATAGGTAAAATGCGGATTCATTTCCGGCGCACCACCGGTTAAATCCAGGGTGTGAATATTTTCTTTTTTGATAAAATCCAGAACCAAATCCACGGTGGCCTTAGCCATTAACTCGGTACGCTTAGGCCCCGCGCTAACATGACAATGGGTGCAACTCAGATTACACAAATAGCCCAGATTAACCTGCAATATTTCCAGAGCATGCCTGTTAATCGCCGGAAAATCAGTGTGTTCCAGATGAGGTAGAGTTCCGTGCATAAGGGATTAGTTTGTACTGAAATAAATATCGCCGTAATACGCGGTGACTTTACCGTGCGAATCATCGGTGTCCGTCATAATGGCAACCGCATCAATATAGCGTATATCTTCACCAAACTGAAGTTTAAGGTCGGCAAGAATATTACGTTTTTCTGAATACCAGGTGCCGGTTTGATCGCTTGATGACCGAAGTGCAATCATCGTCATTTTGCCATTAGCCCCTGCATACGCATAAGCGTTTGGCCAGACTTTACCAACCGGCGAGGTGCTGGCCCAGACATAATTGATGGCCTTGGTTTGCCAAAAAGCCACGCCACCATTAACGACCACATAAATTCTGGCCGCATAATCATCGCCGGATTTTTCTTGTTCATTAATATCATTGCCCAGCCGATTTTTGATGTGCCAACGCCAGTTCATCACCGGTGTTTTTTGCAAATCAATACGCTGCTCGTTAAAAAGGCCGGAAGCACTGGTTGTACTTTCGGCCTTTAATACTTGGGTGCCGGCAAGATCAACCAACTGATAGTCCGTCTTGCCTTTAAACTCCCTGGATTCCCAATGATCAAGCGATCCCGATGAAAAAGAACCGATCATCAGTTTTTCATCCGCAGCTTCAGCACGAACAGTGGCACTTAACAACATGACTGTACAAAAAAATGATAACTGACTGAATACACGCATTAAAAGTATTTCCTGTTTAAAAATGTTAACTTCAATATTCCGGTTTCGATGATGGAACACGGATGACACTGATTGGACGGATTGCAACGGATTTTTCTTTTTAGTCCAATCCGTGTCTATCAGTAAAATCCGTCTCATCGGTGTTCTATTTTTTAAAAACTGAGTAGTTACAAAAAATGTTAATCGTTGCCCAGTTGTCGATAAGCACCACGATAATACAAAAGCGGTTCTCTGGAACGACACACGCAATCCTGAACTTCACCAATGATGATCCAATGAGTGCCCGCCAGTACTTTCTCAACCACTTTACAGTCCAGAGACATTAAGGTGTTATTCAAAATAGGTGCGCCCGTTATACCGGCTTTCCAATCCGTATTTTCAAAACGCTGTTGTTGGCTGGTGCCGCCGGCAAATTGACTGGAAAGGTCTTGTTGATCAGCATTTAAAATATTCACGGCAAAGGTCTGACTTTCATCAATACCTGCACCAGTATCCGCAGAGTCGTTAATACAAACCAACACCTGTGGCGGATTAACGGAAACGCTGGTAAATGCCGTTACTGTCATGCCTTGAACGCCGAACTTCTCAGAGTTTGTAGTCACCACGGTCACACCACTTGCCCAAAGTTGCAACGCCTTTTTAAAATCATCAACACTAACTGTCATTTAGTTCTCCGGTTATTTATTATGGTTATAATAGTTTTTTTTGAATAATTAACTGTCCTTAAAAACCGGATAGTCAACCCCTATCAATTAAGTCTGCTCTATAAATTCCAGGGTATTCCCGTCAGGATCACGACAAAAAAGCGCTCTTCGACCGGATATACTCATGGTATAAACAACACCTGCTTTATTCAAAGCATCTTGAATAGGCGCGAGTGCCAATACATTTAAGGCAACATGACGATCTCGTCCACCATGTTGAGGCCGCCCTGTTATTGGATCTGGATTTTTTAGTTCCAATAAATGAAGCTGCTGTTCGCCTATTTGTATCCATACACCCGGAAAACCCAAATCAGGCCGCTCGACTTGCTGCAACCCCAAAACTTCACAATAAAACGATCGTGATATAGTAATATCAGAAACAATAAAGCTGGCATGGTTCAGGGAAATTATGTTTGTTGGCATGTGTTAAATTGAATATTTCTTAATCGGTTATAAATTATACCTTCTCACCCCTCATTATAAAACAACCACCGGCTTTACAGCCCCAATCGAGGTCTGGTAAATAACAGTGTCATCGCCATATTGGTACTCAAACTTATTTTTTAACTCGATGAAACTGATTAAATCAGTGAGTGGCTAACACTCACAAGAATATTCCTGTCTTCATCTAATCTTAATCAAACCGACCGGTTTCCTCTCATCTTGCTCATGTAATATAGATGACGTTATAGCAACCTGCCCATAACGCGGGACGCGATAACTTTGATGATACCTGATTTTCACTCATACAGGCTACATCATGCCACTCGATTTAAGTAATATATCGGATACTTTTAACAACACAATACCAAGTAGTCATAACTTTGCTTTAAGGAAAAATAATATGAAAAAAATAATAAAATTATCAATGATCGCAATGGCTTTAAGCCTGCTTGTCGCTTGTGCAACCACTTCAGATGTTGAAAATTTACAGTCGCAAGTTAATGGCTTGGATACGTCTGTTAAACAAGCTTCAGCTGATGCAGCCAGTGCACAAGCTACTTCTGCAGATGCGGCAACAAAAGCAGAAACCGCAGAAGCATCTGCTAATCGAGCAGCTCAATTATCACAAGATGCCAATAACAAATTAGATAAGAAATTTAAAAAATCCATGATGAAATAAAGCAGATAAAGCGCCTTGATAAGTGATCTATAACTGAGCCATCTATATAATGGCCGTCTGTGGTCGGTCAAAAACCTCGACTTAGTTCATTGTCATTGGCGCACAAAGATCGTTATTGCCTAACAAATAATAAACCTTTAATCTGATAAACCTAAAAACCTCATTTAGCCACAGATTTACACAGATAAGCATTGATAATGCATGATGTTACGCACTACTTACAATGACCAAAAGGGTGATCAAAATAATTAATCTAACACGTTGTTTATCTTAGTAAATCCGTGCTTATCTGTGGCTCAAATGTGATCATTCAGCCCCCTCTTTAACAAAGAGG
>CAIMDR010000455.1 GCA_903839795.1 uncultured Methylococcaceae bacterium
ATGCGGCTGCTTCAGCTTTAGCCTGTTTGGCGGCTTCGGCTTTGGCTTGTGCTAACGCTTCGGCCTTAGCTTGTGCGGCCGCCTCAGCTTTGGCCTGTTTGGCGGCTTCCGCTTTGGCTAGTTCGGCCGCTTCGGCTTTCGCCTGTTTGGCGGCTTCCGCTTTGGACTGCTCGGCCGCTTCGGCTTTTGCCTGTTTGGCGGTTTCCGCTTTGGCTAGTTCGGCCGCTTCGGCTTTGGCCTGTTTGGCGGCTTCTGCCTTGGCTTGCTCGGCCGCTTCGGCTTTCGCCTGTTTGGCGGCTTCTGCTTTGGCTTGCTCGGCTGCTTCGGCTTTCGCCTGTTTGGCGGCTTCTACTTTGGCTTGTTCGGCCGCTTCGGCTTTCGCCTGTTTGGCGGCTTCTGCTTTGGCTTGTTCGGCCGCTTCGGCTTTGGCCTGTTTGGCGGCTTCTGCTTTGGCTTGTTCGGCCGCTTCGGCTTTGGCCTGTTTGGCGGCTTCTGCTTTGGCTTGCTCGGCTGCTTCGGCTTTGGCTTTTTCAAGCTCAGCCTGCTTTGTTTCTACTTCAGCTTTTTCTTGGGCTTGTGCAGCATCAAGCTGTTCTTTTACCGCTTGCTTTTTTGCAGACCCCGCTTTTTTTATAGCTTCTGCTTCTGCCTGCAAACTCGCCGTATCAATCATTGTCGCATGGATAATTTCCGGAGCCGGTGCTTCTTTAGGCTCCTCTTTTACCTCCGGCTTGTATAAAGCACTTAACGAAAATAAACCCAAAAGTGTAAGGTGTAAGGCTAAGGCCAGTAAAAACGGCCGTGTAAATCTTTTTTGCTTATCCATTTAAATCTATTGTTCTTCCGGCTTGGTCATTAACCCCACAGTAGGCACACCGGCATTTTTTAGCGCTGCCATGACTGTAACCACAGTACCATAAGACACACCTTTATCCGCATTAATCAACACTTGTGTTTTTGGCTTATTAATCAATAGAGCCGCTACCCGTGCGTTTATTTCTTCAGGCAATATAGGCTCATCGTTCTCGGTATCAGCCTTGATGTAATATTGACCCTGCTCTTTAATGGAAATGACAATCGGTGGATTATTACCGTCACCTTCCGACTCTACCGTTTTTGATTCAGCCTGCGGAAGATCAACTTCCACACCTGTTTGCAGCATCGGCGTGGTAATCATAAAAATAATCAACAATACCAAGGTTACGTCAATGTAGGGTACTACATTGATTTCCGCCATTGGTTTTCTGCGCCCGTGTTTCCTGCTCATTTGCTATGCGCCTGTCTTTGCAACAATACCACAAACTCCTCAACGAACAATTCATAGCGACCTGTTAGCCTATCCAATCGAGTAGAAAAACGGTTATAAGCGACAACAGCAGGTATTGCCGCAAACAAACCAATAGCGGTTGCAATCAATGCTTCGGCAATACCTGGAGCAACTTGCGCCAGTGTCGCCTGCTTAACATTACCCAGCGACATAAAGGAATTCATAATCCCCCATACCGTGCCAAACAAACCGACATAAGGACTGGTAGAGCCGACGGTGGCCAGAAAGGCTAAATGTTCATCCAGGCGTTCCAATTCCCGTGACAATTCGATACGCATAACACGCTGCGCACTTTCTACTTGCACGGCGGGTTCAACATTACCGGTTTGTCGCATCCGCGAAAACTCTTTATAACCGGCCAGAAATATCTTTTCTATCCCTTCCGGCTCAAAATCCTTGGCCGCCAATTTTCTATAAAGATCGGCCAAGGCAACACCCGACCAAAACTGCTCCTCAAACTCGTCCGTAATTTCAATCGCCCGGTTAAGTTCTTTGCGTTTGGAAAAGATAAATGTCCATGATGCCACGGATGCTATCAACAACAGCATCATGACAAATTGAACAACAAAACTGGCTTCTTTGATTAAATGGAAAATGGATAAATCAGTGTTCATTCTTTAACAGCTCTAGTAAGTTTTCAGGAATCGCTTTAGGACGCAGGGTATTAACGTCCAAACAGGCAATGCGAATTATGCTTTTACATAAAACGTCATCACCCCGTGTAATTAGTTGTTCAAAAGTAAGACTGGCTTTTTTAACGAGAACCACCTCGGCACTGACTTGGATTAATTCATTAAATCGGGCAGAGCGAAGATAATCAACTTGCACTGAGCGCACGACAAAAATAATGCCGGCACTGACCATAAGTTCATCCTGCTCATAACCCATCGCTCTGAGCATTTCTGTTCTTGCCCGTTCAAAAAACTTGAGATAGTTAGCGTAAAACACCACGCCACCTGCATCAGTGTCTTCGTAATAAACACGCACCGGCCAGATAAATTTTTTAATTTTCATGGTTTGATAGTTAAAGCACGAAGATCAGATTGCGTAACTTACGCGATAAAGGTGCGCATGGCACACCCTACATTAGTCAAACAAATCCTCGGATGCCCCTATTTGTTTCGGTAGCGGCAAGCCAAAATGCAGGTACGCATTTCGGGTAACAACTCGTCCACGGGGTGTGCGCATAATAAAACCTTGTTGCAACAAATACGGCTCCAATACATCTTCAATGGTGCCACGTTCTTCACTGATTGCTGCCGCCAGGGTGTCAAGACCCACAGGGCCACCGTCAAAATTCTCAATCATGGTCATCAGTAATTTTCGATCCAGCGCATCAAAGCCGTTACTATCTACTCTCAACATGTCCAGAGCCTGAATGGAAACTTCTTCCGTAATATTGCCATTACCTTTTACTTCAGCATAATCCCGCACCCGTCGCAGCAAGCGGTTGGCAATTCGGGGCGTACCGCGAGAACGGCGAGCAATTTCATACGCACCCTTCTGCTCCATGGCAATTCCCAAGACTTTAGCCGAACGAATGGCAATACTGGCTAGTTCATCAACCGTGTAAAACTCCAAGCGCTGCACAATGCCAAAGCGATCACGCAACGGAGACGTCAGCAAACCGGCGCGGGTTGTTGCGCCGACTAGCGTAAAAGGCGGCAAGTCCAGCTTGATTGAACGGGCGGCAGGCCCTTCACCAATCATAAGATCCAGTTGATAATCTTCCATAGCCGGATATAAAATTTCTTCAACCGCAGGACTCAAGCGATGTATTTCATCAATAAACAATACGTCATGCGGTTCAAGATTAGTCAGCAGGGCAGCAAGATCACCTGCTTTATCCAGCACAGGCCCTGAAGTCTGGCGAATTTTAACACACATTTCCGCTGCAATGATATTGGCTAGTGTTGTTTTACCTAATCCCGGCGGGCCAAAAATTAATACATGATCCAAAGCCTCTTGGCGAGCGGTTGCCGCTTGGATAAAAATCTCCATTTGCGCACGCAATTCTTTCTGTCCAACATAGTCCGCAAGCCGCTTTGGACGGATGGCGCGGTCTTGCCGCTCTTCATCGGTATTACCGCGAGCGGTTATCAGTCGATCACTTTCAATCATCTGACTGCGCCTTGTAATGCCAGCCTGATAATATCTTCACAACTTTTACCTTCGGCACTGATATTTTGCACCATTTTACCAGCATCCAAAGGCTTGTAGCCCAAGGAACACAAGGCACTAACGGCTTCCTGCTTTGGATTACCTGGCGCGGGTGTCGCGGATCCCGTTTTGTTGGTGCTCGTTGCGGCTGAATCAGCCAAATCCGGTAATCGGTCACGCATTTCAATAACCAGACGTTCAGCCGTTTTTTTGCCGACACCCGGTAAACGCACCAACGCCTGTGTATCATTATCCTGAATACAGCGATGAAATTCTTCCGCACTCTGACCGGATAAAATAGTTAACGCCAACTTGGGGCCGACGCCATTAACCTTAATCAACGTTCTAAATAAAGTCCGCTCTGCTTCCGCAGAAAAGCCAAACAAGATATGGGCATCTTCCCGAACAACCAGATGGGTATGTAATTTTATTTCTTCGTTGATGGCAGGCAGGTCATAAAAAGTCGTCATCGGCGCTTCCACTTCATAACCGACACCCTGCACATCCAGCACTAAAAAAGGCGGCGCTTTATGAACCAATATTCCGCGTAAAAAACCGATCATCTCGATACCCCTTGCTTGCCCAACATGATGGCAGTTTGCTGATAATTGGCATGACAAATGGCAATACCCAAGGCATCACTGGCATCCAACGATAATTCACCTTGGACATTTAGCAGCATTTTCACCATGTGTTGAACCTGAATTTTATCAGCAGCGCCCTTCCCTACCACCGCTTGTTTGACTTGCCGCGCCGCATATTCAAATACCGGAATCACTTTGGTTTGCACCGCACAAATGGCAGCACCACGCGCCTGACCCAATTTAAGTGCAGAATCCGCATTTTTATGCATAAAGACTTGTTCTATGG
>CAIMDR010000456.1 GCA_903839795.1 uncultured Methylococcaceae bacterium
AAAATCAATGGGTTCCAGTGTGTTTGAGAGTGTATGCGATACCATTGATTCAGCGCTGATAAGGTGAGTTTTGGTTATTTTTCATAGCCATAATTATAAAATATGAGATTATTGGGTTATTATAACTCAATAGAAAGCCAACTGCCCATGCTATTGAATAAAGAATATTGGCTTCAATAGCTTTCTTACATCACTTTTAATAAACAGGTTTATTGAGGTGGTACAAATTTTTGTTGACTAGGCTTGTGTTTAAAAATATAATTACTAGTTAAATTTTAACAGATTAATGCTTGATGGAGCTTGCTCAGATGTATGCGGTAATTCAAACAGGTGGTAAACAGTACCGCGTTGAAGAAGGTACTTACTTAAAAATAGAAAAACTGGAGCTGGGCACAGGCGACAGCATTGAATTTGATAAAGTGCTGATGATTCAAACAGACGACGCTGTTAATGTCGGCTTGCCTTTTATTGAAGGCGGGAAGGTTACAGCGGTTGTCTTGTCTCAAGGTAGACACGATAAAATCAAAATCATTAAATTCAGAAGACGCAAGCACCATATGAAACAAATGGGGCATCGTCAATACTATACAGAAATCCAGATTACTGGCATTTCTGCTTAAGCGATAGGAGTTACAGATGGCTCATAAGAAAGCTGGTGGTAGTACCCGTAACGGACGTGATTCCAATGCAAAACGCTTGGGTGTTAAGCGTTACGGTGGTGAGTTGGTAACAGCAGGAAACATTATTGTTCGTCAGCGTGGAACTCGATTTCACCCCGGAGATAATGTAGGTTGCGGAAAAGATCATACCTTGTTCGCTACCGCAGATGGTAGAGTGCTTTTTCAGGTTAAAGGTCCTAAGAGCCGTAAATTTATCAGTATTGTTCCTGCATAAAACCTATAGTTTGATTGTAGTTAACAGTTATATAAGTCGGGTTAGCTTATCTAATCCGACGGCTTTAAAAAAGCTCCGTCCTTAATGACGGGGCTTTTTTTGTTTTTATCGGTTGGTTTTTAAGTGTGGCGTGTAAGTTATGAGATTTGTTGACGAAGCGGAAGTTCGTGTAGAGGCGGGAGATGGTGGCAATGGTACTATTGGCTTTCGGCGTGAGAAGTATATTCCCATGGGCGGTCCCGATGGCGGTGACGGCGGTGACGGTGGCAGCGTCTATCTGATTGCAGTGGAGAATGTAAACACGCTGGTAGATTTTAGATACCATGCCGTCCATAGGGCGCAACGCGGGCAAAAGGGCATGAGTCGCAATTGTACCGGAAGAAAAGGTGACGACTGTTTTGTGCCGGTACCGCTGGGAACAAAAGTCTCTGATTTCGAAACCGGTGAAGTTATCGGTGATTTAACTGAAGTTGGCGAAACTCTACTGGTTGCAAAGGGCGGTTTTCATGGCTTGGGCAACACCCGCTTTAAAAGCAGCATTAACAGGGCGCCACAAAAAGCCAGTAAAGGTTCTGAAGGTGAGCATCGCATTCTTATTTTGGAGTTGACCTTAATTGCTGATGTCGGTTTGTTGGGAATGCCTAATGCCGGCAAATCCAGCCTGATAAGATCGGTATCAGCCGCAACTCCTAAAGTGGCTGATTACCCTTTTACTACCTTGCACCCTAACTTGGGCGTGGTCAGCGTTGATGACTTACGCAGTTTTGTTATTGCCGATATTCCGGGTGTTATTGAAGGTGCGGCTGAAGGCGCCGGACTGGGTTTACAGTTTCTTAAGCATTTATCACGTACCGGTTTATTGCTGCATCTGATTGACGTAGTGCCTTACGAGAGCATGGATACACCCGTAGAGGCTGCCCGAAAAATTATTCATGAAGTTGAAAAATGGAGTGATGATTTGGCCAACAAGCCGCGCTGGCTGGTATTAAACAAAACAGATAGATTGCCGTACGATGAAATCAATGAGCGTTGTCAGGCTATTGTTGATGAATTGGGCTGGACTGCCCCCGTTTTTAAAATTGCGGCAATTAATGGCACAGGTACAAAAGAGTTAATGTATGCCATCATGAACTTTTTGGAAGCAGAACGAGAACGGCGGAAAAACAGTGAGCAGGAATGATTTTACCAACGTTAAACGAGTCGTTGTAAAAATAGGCAGTTCTTTACTAACCAAAGGCGGGCAAGGGCTTGATAAAGTTGCAATTACCGCCTGGGTTAAGCAAATGGCGGGCTTAAGGCAGCAGTCTATTGATGTCATATTAGTTTCGTCCGGCTCAGTCGCTGAGGGCATGAGTCGTTTGGGCTTGAAAGTCAGGCCAAAGGTTCTGCATGAATTACAGGCGGCAGCGTCTGTCGGTCAAATGGGTCTGGTTCGGGTTTTTGATGATAATTTTCAGCAGCATGGCTTACATGCCGCGCAAGTATTACTGACGCATGACGACTTGTCTAACCGGCAACGTTATTTAAATGCCCGTAGCACATTATTGACCTTGTTAAAGTTTGGCGTCGTGCCGGTTATCAATGAAAATGATGCCGTTGCCACCGAAGAAATTCGCTTTGGTGATAATGACACCTTGGCGGCGTTGGTTGCCAATCTGGTTGAGGCGGAACTGTTAATTATTCTGACGGATCAAGAAGGTTTATTTACCGGCGACCCCGGCTTATATCCTGATGCACAATTAATTTCCGAAATTAGTGTTAACGATGACAGCCTGGAAAAAATGGCCGGTGACAGTCGTAGCGGACTGGGCAAGGGTGGCATGTACACTAAAGTACGTGCGGCACGCCTGGCCGCCAGATCAGGCGCAGCAACCGTAGTGGCTGCGGGTGCCGTTGACGGAGTGCTTACCCAAGTCATTTCTGGTGCTGATCTTGGAACCTATTTTTTGCCGGATATTGAGCCTTTGGTAGCAAGAAAACGTTGGCTGGCAGGTCAACTGCAAGTTAAAGGCGAGCTTATTTTGGATGCTGGCGCGGTTAAGGTATTAAAAAGTAACGGCAAAAGCTTGCTGGCAGTCGGTGTTAAATCCGTTTCAGGTCAGTTTGAGCGTGGCGAGTTAGTCTCCTGCCGGGATGAAAATGGCTTGGAGGTTGCGCGTGGACTGGTCAATTATGGCAAGCTTGACGCTCATTTAATAGCCGGAAAAAGCAGTTCGGAATTTGAGAAAATTTTGGGCTATGCCGATGACTCGGAAATGATACACCGGGATAATATGGTGCTGATCTAGGTTTTTTGGATCAAACAAGGTTCAATCTGTGTGGGGCAACGTTTTTTGTCTATCGGTAAAATGATGCGAAATAATAAGTTGCCCCTATACAAGTCAAGGTTAAAGAAAAGCAATAGAACGGATTACATAGCAAAATCCAGCATCGGTTTGATCTAGTCCAGGAAACTTTACACTCATAAAAATCATTAAAACAGTGGTGTACTATGCAATCTTCTGAAAAAAATAATTCAGCACAGTTCCTGGAACATCAGCTACAAGACACTATTACCCTGCTTGAAAAACAGCAACTCGAAACATCCCTGGTTCAAAGAGGCCCTGTTGCCAATTACGAATTGGTTGAGGCAATGCTGCAAAATCAGCATCAAGCACGCCTTCAGGAAAAATTTGCACTGTTGCATCCTGCCGACATTGCCTTTATTCTTGAATCGTTACCGCTGGATCAACGCAAGACGGCATGGGATGCTATTAAAACCCTACATGACGGACAAGTTTTACTGGAAGTATCCGATGCCGTTCGGCAAACGCTCATTTCAGGGATGGCGGCGGAAGAACTGGCAACCGTCGCCGGCAAATTAAA
>CAIMDR010000457.1 GCA_903839795.1 uncultured Methylococcaceae bacterium
GATCTGCGTCATTACGTTTATAAAGGCCAAACGCAATTAATAAGCGCCCGTTTATACCAGGGACAAACCACCAATTTCCGCACGCCTGGCGGCGGCTTTGCCCAAGTTATCGTCGTTCCTTGCCGGGATGATGAAGTTACCGTTAGTTAAAAATTATCAGCTTTATCAACCAATCAGTACTTTGGTTGTATCATAAGCACTTATTTGAATTCAGAACGGTTTTGCTATGCCACTAACCAACGAGTTACAACAGCTACACGCCGACATGCGCCACTGGCGGCAGCATTTGCATCAGTTTCCTGAAACGGCTTTTGAAGAAACCCAAACGGCACAGTTTATCGCGGATAAACTGATAAGTTTTGGACTGGAGGTTCATCAGGGATTAGGTAAAACCGGTGTTGTTGCAACGCTTTCAGCCGGAAACAGTGATCAAAAAATAGCTTTGCGTGCCGATATGGATGCTTTATTTATCCAGGAACAAAACACTTTTTCTTATAAGTCATGCCATGATGGCAAGATGCACGCTTGTGGTCATGATGGTCATTCGGCGATGTTGCTGGGTGCCGCCAAGTATTTATCTGAACACCGCCACTTTAACGGAACCGTTTATTTTATTTTTCAGCCTGCTGAAGAAGGCCGTGCGGGTGCCAAACAAATGATTGAAGACGGGTTATTTGAACAATTTCCGGCAGATTGTGTTTTTGGGATACACAATTTTCCGGATATTCCGGCCGGTCATTTTGCCGTTAAAGCAGGTGCCATGATGGCCTCGTTTGATTGTTTTGAAATCACCCTTACCGGGCAGGCGACTCATGCAGCCATGCCGCATTTGGGCAATGATGCCATTGTTGCTGCGGCTCAGCTGATTACTGCCCTGCAAACCATCGTCAGTAGAACCGTAAATCCGGCTGATTCTGCGGTTGTCAGTATCACCCAGATTCATGCCGGAAATACCTGGAATGCCCTGCCGGAATCGGTGTTGTTAAGAGGCACGTTTAGATGTTTTACCGCGACGGTAAAAACACTGATTGCCGATAAAATCACGCAATTGGTTCATGGCATTTGTGCGGGTTTTGACGTTAGCGCAGACATCCGCTTTAACCCTGAAAATGCGGGTTATCCGGTCACCTTTAATACCGAGGCGGAAACCGCCATCGCGTTGAAAGCAGCCAGCGCTGTAGTCGGGGAGGACTGTGTTGATCAACAGCCGACACCCAGCATGGGTTCAGAAGATTTTGCTTTTATGCTGCAAGAAAAACCGGGCTGTTATATCTGGATAGGTAACGGTTCTTCTGAAAACAGCTGTTTATTGCATAATCCGCATTACGATTTTAACGATGAAATATTGTCGGTGGGTACGGCTTATTGGGTCAAGCTGGTTGAAATGAAGCTGGTATAAAAACAATCAGATATAAGATTAAGGCAACCGCAAGCCTGTCCTGAGAAAAGCCGAAGGGGGATTGCCCCTACGGTTTGGGTTCGAACAGCATGTGCGCCATTTTTTTTGCTTTGGTTTTTAAATAACCGACATTGTCATTATGAGCCACTGATTCCACCGGGATACGACCTGCCACATTAATGCCCAGCTTTTTCATGTCATCCATTTTCTGAGGATTGTTGGTCATCAACTTTATTGATTTTATCTGAAGATTTTCCAGCATTAACGCCGCAATATTGTATTCTCGCTCATCGGCAAGATGCCCCAAGTGAATATTGGCATCAACAGTATCCATACCCGCGTCCTGTAAATTATAAGCCTGTAATTTTTTCAACAAGCCTATGCCGCGTCCTTCCTGACGCAGATAAATCAATACACCAAAGCCTGCTTCATTAATAAGCTGCATCGCCATTGCCAGTTGTTCGCCGCAATCACAGCGCCTGGAGCCGAGCACATCACCGGTAAAACATTCCGAATGAATACGAACGGGGACATTTTCCCGGTTTGCTACGTCACCTTTAACCAGGGCGATATGCTCTTTGTCGTCAAGGGTATTGCTGTAGAAATGCAGAACAAACTCGCCGTGTTCAGTGGGGAGCCGGGTCTGTACCAAATCTTCTAGTTGTGCTTTCACGTCTATAAAAAATCCAAAAATACTTCATCTTTTGCTCTCAATACCAACTTGAGAATACATTCCGCATCCGGCGATTTCGCCAGAATTTGTCTATTTTACACGACAACAAAGAATAGTGTTGATGTACCCCAAGTTTGCGCTGTAATATTCGACAACCTAATTTATGCGCCAAACCCCATTATGAAACCTGACAGCATCGTAATCAAAAAACGCTATGATCGGCTAGCCCCCTATTTTGAAGGCTTGGAAGCCGTTATGGAAGGCTTGTTTTTTAAAAACTGGCGCAAAAGACTGTGGGCGAAAGTCGAGGGCCATCATATTCTTGAAGTCGGCGTTGGCACCGGCAAAAACTTTGACTTTTATCCCGTTGATGCCCGCATGACTGCGATTGATTTTAGTCCGGAAATGCTCAAGCAGGCCACGAACAAAAAAGCCCGGAAAGCGGTTTCTGTTGAGCTTAACCTCATGGATGTGCAATCGTTAGACTTTGCCGATAACAGCTTTGATACCATTATCGGTTCTTTTGTTTTTTGTTCCGTGCCATTACCGGTTAAAGGTTTAAAAGAGCTGTACCGTGTTTGTAAACCGGGTGGTCAGGTTTTATTACTGGAGCATGTATTAAGCTCAAAACCTGTGATTGCAAAAACCATGAACTTTATTAACCCGGCCATTGTTGCGCTGGTCGGGGCCAATATTAACAGAAATACCGTTAAAAATATTAAAGCCTGTGGCTTTGCCTTGGTGCGTATTGATGAGCGTAGTGGTGATATTATTAAACTGATTGAGGCGAGAAAATAACCGCTTTATAGCTAAGCTTATTTACCACAAAGACACGAAGTTTTATTTTTTTCTTCGTGCTCTTCGTGTCTTCGTGGTGATAATTCTTTAAGACTTTATAAATTCAAGTTGTATTAAAGCGTTCGGCAATCAAGCTGATTAATTGTTCTGCGAGGCGGGTTTTATTCGTCATAGAAAAAACTTTATCACCCTTTTCCCAAAAAACGTGCAAAGCGTTTTGTTCACTATCAAAGCCACCCTGTTCTTGCCCCACCCAATTTGCAGCAATCATATCCAGTTTTTTGCGTGCCAATTTGTCTCGGGCATAAACTTCAAGGTTATGCGTTTCCGCAGCAAAGCCGACCGTGAAAGGATGCTTATCGAGTTTTGCCACGTCTGCCAATATATCTCTGGTTTTTTGCAGGATTAGGGTCGACTGTTCATCCTGTTTTTTTATTTTTTCCGGCTGCATAATGACAGGACTGTAATCAGCCACCGCCGCCGCACCGATATAGATGGCATGGTCAGTGGCTCTGGACATAACCGCCTCGTACATTTGAGCAGCCGTTTCTACTTTTATTAATTGGACGTTTGCTGACGCGGTTAATGATACCGGACCACTCACCAGCGTGACTTCTGCCCCGGCTTTTAAAGCGGCATTTGCCAGTGCATAACCCATTTTTCCGGAACTGCGATTGGTGATGTAGCGCACGGGGTCTAACGGTTCGCGGGTGGGACCGGCACTGATTAACACGTTCAAACCTTGCAGACATTGCACGGGTGAGTAATTCTGATTTTCCGGCGCATCAGCCAGATAGTTGCAAATAGCAACGGGTTCGGACATTCGTCCATAACCGATTTCACCACAAGCCTGGTCGCCTTGTTCCGGCCCGATCAGTTTAACGCCATGACGCTGAAGCTTTTCGACATTCTCTTGAGTGACGGCTTTGTTCCACATCGCCTGATTCATTGCCGGTGCCACATAAACCGGACACGTTGCAGCCAAATAAAGCGTTGACAGCAAATCATCCGCCAGACCATGACTCAATTTTGCAATCAAATTGGCTGTGGCTGGCGCAATAAGCAAACAATCCGCCCAGCGTGCCAAACTGATATGCCCCATCGCATTTTCTGCATCGGCATCCAGCAATTCGCTATGCACAGGATTACCCGACAGCGCCTGAAAAGTTAACGGACTGATAAACTGCATGGCGGACTGTGTCATCACCACCTGCACTTCTGCGCCCTGCTTTTTAAGCAGCCTGACTAATTCTGCGGACTTGTACGCGGCAATACCGCCGCTTACACCTAATAAAATGTGCTTGTTAATCGTCATATCTAAATTAGGCAATTGAAAATCAAATGACTGGGCCGTTTTAGCTTTTTATTCTAGCGTTAAAATTAATCGTTTACCGAGCGCTCGGGCTGCTTTGTCTAACTGCTTTAGATTTGGCCAATGGTGAGGGTTTTCGAGCCGTTGGACAGCTGGCCATGATGTTTTCATGGCACTCGCCAATTCTGATAATGTTTTATTGCCCCTGGCTTTTCTTAACAATAAAGCCGCTTGCACTTCCGGACTGGGTGCCGCCATAAAGCTGTTTTGCGTGGCAACTGATGGATCAGGTATTTCTTGATTATGTTCTAACCGGTAAGCCAGCATTGCACTTAATACTTCGCTTGCATTATAGGCGGCTTCTTCTAACGTTTCGCCTTGGGTAAAGGTATCTTCCAGATCAGTAAATTGCACGAATAAAAAACCGTCTGCGTCTGTTTCTACTGTGTAGGGGTAGTCAGTTCTCATTTTAGTTTTACACCTGTTTGTTTTTCGATTGCCTTTAATAAACCGATACCCATATCTTTTGTACCATGTACTGGAACCGGTACGCCTCGCAGCACACCTTCCTTTTCCATGATGTGGTGGCTACCTTCGATTCTGGCGAGAATCCAACCTTCCTTTCTTAATCGTGCAAGTATTTGTTTACCGTCCATGGCTTTATTGTACCAAAAAAGATATATTAATAATTATTTATAACTCCTCGCATTCTTAAATTACCCTTATTCCTGTCCAAATAAAGGCTACCCACGTAAGTCGGGACACTTTTGACTATGAACAATCATCGTGAACCCAGAAAGAGTAACGATAGGTTGTAGGGGTAGAAAATTTTCTACCCTTAGCACATCGTAATTTGCAACGTTAGTCGCGGGTTAGCGACAGCGTAACCCGACAAATCTCTGTGTCTATCAATCAATTGTATGCTTTGTAATTGCCATCCATGGCAACTGGATTCCGGCAATCCCTGTCGGAATGACGGACTTTTTAGTACTTGGCAAATTATTCTGCTGCTTAAAGTGTCCCGCCTTAAGTTGGTAGCCCAAAAAAACAAGCGCTACTTGAACAGGCGCAGTTATCGACTATGCAAGGTTTAAAATTATCCCCTATTGATCCGCAAGGCTGGTTTCGCTTGGCCGTGGTGGACAGCCTGCTTAAGACACCTGAACAGAAAATTATTAACGCCTTGCGTTTATCTTTTTATGCTGGACGCGTCGAGCCGGAATTGTTAATATCAAGATTGTCATTTGCTTATAATTACTATAATCAATTTGATAAAGACCTGCAGTTGATATGGGAAAAACAAGTTCTGGTTGCGTGGGCGTTACAAACCAAACAACTGATTACATTTGTTGCGCTGCACCCTGAAGCTAAACAACTCGTTGAAAAAGCGTTTATTTATTCTCCCGATGACTGGAAAAAACTCTCAAACGATCTTGAAATCTATCTTAAAAAAAATTCTTCGCTCCAAAAAAAGTGAACCTTTACCCCCCCCCCAGACTTGCCAAAAAACCATAGAGTCTATTGCATAGGCGACATTCATGGGCGCTTGGATTTATTACTGGCAGTCCATCAAAAAATAGCCGTTGATGCCGCCCATTTTAACGGCATCAAGATACTGGTGTATCTGGGTGATTACATTGACAGAGGCGACCAATCCAGGCAAGTTATTGACTGTTTGCTGGAAAATAATTTCCCGGACTTTCAAAAAGTGTTTTTATTGGGCAACCATGAGCAAGTTTTATTACAGTTCTTACTGAGTAAAGATGCCTCAATCGCTCATGACTGGTTTAGATTTGGCGGATTATCGACATTGGCAAGTTACGGCGTTAATGTTCGCGGCATTCCCACCACAAAAGACTTGGCACGTTTACACACTGAGTTTGCAGAAAAATTACCCGTCACACATTTGGATTTCTATCAACGGTTAGCCCTAAAATACGAAATAGGCGACTACTTTTTTGTTCATGCCGGCATTAAACCCAAGATAAAACTGCATCTTCAACGTGAGGAAGACATGCTCTGGATACGCGAAGAATTTATAAACAGCACCTTATTTCACGACAAAGTCATTGTGCATGGACACACCGTTAGCGCCGAGCCTGAACACTTACCCAACCGAATTGGCCTGGATACCGGTGCCTATAGCTCCGGCAAATTAACCTGCGCTGTTTTTGAGAATGGTGATTGTAAATTTTTGTAAGTCATCCGACTAAGAAACGTGCATTCCTAAATTAAAAATCCAAGCTTCTCATAAGATAAATTGATATAAACGTAAATCCTGGAGCCGTCATTCCGGCAGGGATTCACGCCAGGCTATCCTGCCTGTCGCCCTGCGGGTAAATGCAAATCTGTTCCAGACAGATTTGTGCCGGAATCCAGTTGC
>CAIMDR010000458.1 GCA_903839795.1 uncultured Methylococcaceae bacterium
AAGCCTTATGAAACTATTGCTTGATGAAAACTTGTCACGACGAATTGTGCCATTCATCCAAGACAGCTATCACGGTTCAACCCAGGTAACTTTGATCGATCTGGAACATGTCAATGATCGTGTGATTCGTCAATATGCCATTGAAAATGACTACGTGATCATCACCCAAGATGCTGATTTTTACGAAATGGGCCTGATTCATGGACAACCACCCAAGATAGTTTGGCTCAAGTTGGGTAATCATTCGAAAGCGACGACTATTAAAACCTTGCTCGATAATAAGCAAGCCATTGAACAAGTGTTACTTATAGATAATAAAGCGTGTATTGAGATTGTATAATTGTAGCTGGGTAAACCTCTGTTTGTTGCCCACACTTCTCCGCTACCAATCAAACAGGCTTATCCCGCTCTACTTTACCTCGCAACAAAAAATCACGCCATCACCCTTATGAACAGCACAAAGCCATTGTGCTATTAATTACAAAGTCTAAAAAAATGACTGTTGCATTTACGACAATCACCCCTTAAAAAAAAATAATAACTATAAAAATCAATAGTATAAAATAAATGCTGACATTGGCACGGCCTGTGCTTTTACTTATTGTAAACACACTTACGAGGTAAAACCCATGCAATTGCCAGTATTAAATGACACCCCTTCCCACGCAGAGCATGGCGCCAAAGGCGGCTGTGCAGCCAGTTCTTGTGGTACGACAGAAAACCAAATGGATACCCTGCCTGATTCTATCCGGGAAAAGGTACAGAATCATCCGTGTTATTCAGAAGACGCGCATCATTATTTTGCCCGCATGCACGTCGCCGTTGCGCCCGCCTGTAATATCCAATGCCATTACTGTAACCGCAAATATGATTGCGCCAATGAGTCACGTCCCGGCGTAGTTTCAGAATTGTTAACGCCCGATCAAGCGGTTAAAAAGACCATGGCAGTCGCGGCTAATATTCCGCAAATGACAGTATTGGGTATTGCCGGCCCCGGTGACCCGCTGGCAAATCCAGAACGTACTTTTGAAACTTTCAGGCGGTTAAGTCAAGAAGCGCCGGATATTAAATTGTGCGTATCAACTAACGGCCTGGCTCTGCCAGATGCAGTTGAAGAGTTATCCAAGCACAATATCGATCACGTCACTATCACCATTAATTGTGTTGATCCTGAAGTTGGCGCGAAAATTTATCCGTGGATATTCTGGAAAAACAAACGCATTAAAGGCATAAAAGGCGCAAAAATCCTTATTGAACAACAGCAAAAAGGCCTTGAAATGCTAATTGCCAAAGGTATTTTGGTAAAGGTCAATTCAGTGATGATTCCCGGTGTCAATGATCAGCATTTGGCAGAAGTCAGTAAAGTGGTTAAATCCAAAGGTGCTTTTTTGCATAACGTGATGCCATTGATTGCTGAAGCTGAACACGGCACTTTTTATGGCGTGATGGGGCAACGCGGCCCTACCCCCGATGAACTGCAAGACCTTCAAGACAGCTGTTCCGGCGATATGAACATGATGCGCCATTGTCGCCAATGCCGCGCCGATGCGGTAGGCATGTTGGGCGAAGATCGTGGAGATGAATTTACGCTGGACAAGATTGAAGATATGGAAATTGATTATTCGGCGGCAATGGAAAAACGCAAAGTGATTCATCAAGCCATACAGGCAGAAATGGACAGTAAACGTTTGGAAAAAGCTGAAAAAGCCCGGCAACATAAACAAGAACCCAAGCTGAACACACGTCCGGTATTAATGGCGGTAGCGACCAGTGGTCAGGGTGTGATTAACATGCATTTTGGTCATGCCAAAGAATTCCTGATTTATGAAGCCTCGCCCGACGGTGTACGTTTTATCAGCCATCGCAAAGCCGATCAGTATTGTGGCGGTGACAGCACTTGCGGTGACGGTGAAACGACCCTGCAAATAACCATCCGTGCCTTGGCAGGCTGCGAAGCGGTATTGTGCTCCAAAGTCGGTTACGAACCTTGGGAACAACTGGAAGCAGCGGGCATTGCGCCCAACGGAGAACATGCCATGGAACCCATCGAAGAAGCCGTTCTGGCGGTTTATAAAGAAATGGCGGCAGCAGGCAAGTTGGATGTAATTCCTGAAGCCATCAGGGCGAGTGCATCTTAAGACATTTCACCACGAAGACACGAAGAACAGGAAGGTTTTTCTTCGTGAACTTCGTGTCTTCGTGGTGAATTAATCTTTAAGGGTTGGGTTAACGATAACCCAACCTACTATTCTAGCGTAAAGAGTTCAGGAGTCTGTTATGGCAGTAAAAATTATTGAGTCTTGCGTTAATTGTTTTGCCTGTGAACCGGTTTGTCCCAGCAATGCTATCTATGAGGCCAAACCGCATTTTTTGGTGGATGCCAAAAAATGCACAGAATGTGAAGGTGATTTTCCGGTCTTTCAATGTGCCAGTATTTGCCCGATAGAAGGCGCAATTCTGGATTCGTTTGGGCTCGCGATTAACCCACCCGGCTCTTTAACGGGCATTCCGCCGGAAAAAATGGCTGAAGCCATGGCTGAATTACAGTCCCACTAACCCAGGACATTACTGATGGCTACTGTCACTTTCTACGAAAAACCAGGTTGCGTAAACAATACCCGGCAAAAGAAACTGTTGGCGGCAGCGGGTCATCAGGTTATTGCCAAAAATTTATTGACTGAAAACTGGCAGGCCGAACGCCTGCGTGCTTTCTTTGGTGCAATGGCGGTAAGGGATTGGTTTAATTACAGTGCGCCCGCCATCAAACACGGCGAGATTGATCCTGAAATCCAAACAGAGCAAAAAGCCTTGGCGCTGATGCTGGAAAATCCTTTGTTAATTCGGCGTCCGTTAATGCAAGTCGGCGACTGCTTAATGGCAGGATTTGATCAGCAAGCGGTTGAGAACTGGATAGGCTTATCGGAATCGGGAGCCGTTACAGATCTGGAAAGTTGCCCCAGAACCCATGAGCAAGCCAGTTGCGGTCATGAGTAAGTTACCCGTTTTAACGCTGAATGGCTTGCCACAGGCCGTTGCGTTATCGGAACGGGTACATTGGATAGGTGCGCTGGATCCTAATTTACGCAACTTTGACATTATTTTAAAAACCGCCAATGGCACCACTTACAACGCCTATATCGTTAGAGGCAGTGAAGGTGTCGCGGTGATTGATACGGTAAAAGAAAACTTTGCCGATGATTTTTTTACCCGCTTGGAATCGGTGGCGCGTTATGACGAAATTAAAGTGATCGTCTTAAATCATTTAGAACCCGACCACACCGGCGCGTTACCTGAGCTGATGCGCCGGGCACCACAAGCCCGCGTGTATATTTCCCAGAAAGCACAATCCATGCTTAAGGCTTTGTTAAAGCAGGATGCTTTTGATTTTACGCCGGTTATTACAGGTGACACGGTGTCCTTAGGTGACAGAAACCTGGAATTTTTTCACACCCCGTATTTACATTGGCCCGATACACAATGCACCTATTTGGTCGAGGAAAAAATCTTGTTTTCAGGTGATGTGTTTGGTTGTCATTTTTGTGATGGACGTTTATTCAATGATGTTGTCGGCGACTTTCGCTTTTCGTTTGAATATTACTATGCCCACATTATGCGGCCTTTTAAAGACTACGTTAATCGGGCGCTGGTGTTGCTTGAGCCGCTACCGTTGACTGCTATCTTGCCTGCCCATGGCCCGTTATTGCGTGACCAACCGAAACGCTATGTGCAGCGCTATCACGAATTATCGCGGTCTGCCATGCAAAGCGAAATCAGCGCAGGCGAAAAAACCCTGCTGATTTTTTATATCAGTTCTTATGGCAACACCCGACGCATGGCCGAAGCGATTTATGAAGGCGCGATGCTTGTTGAACATGTCCGAGTCTCTTTATATGACCTGGAAGGCAGTGAAATAGCCCCGTTTGTCGATTTAATAGAAGGTGCTGACGGCATCCTGTTTGGTACACCCACCATCAACGGCGATGCGGTTAAACCGGTGTGGGATTTATTATCTTCTTTAGCGGTTATCAACCTAAAGTCAAAACTGGGAGGCGTTTTTGGCTCGTATGGCTGGACTGGCGAAGGGGTAAAAATGGTTGAGGATCGCTTGCGCGGACTCAAGTTGCGTGTGCCCATTCCGGGAATACGCATCAAGTTAATTCCGACAGAGGAAGAAATTCAGACCTGTCGAGAATTCGGGCACGAAATGGCTCTGGATCTAATGGGTTTAAGGCAAGCTAAAGTAATAGATATCGCTGATCTTGCTTAACAATTTTTAACACAACAGGAGAATAGAAATGGCGAAAGCGTCAATTACCTTTGAAGATATAAACGTGACCGTTAACGCACCGGCAGGCACCCGGCTGATTGAGATTTCAGAAAAAGTGGGCTCAGGTATTGTTTACGGTTGCCGTGAAGGCGAATGTGGAACTTGTATTACCAAAATCACCGAAGGTTGGGACAACCTAACCGAAGCATCGGTACTGGAAGATAAAATCCTGCGCGAAAATATGGCCGGAAAACATAACCGCTTGGCCTGTCAGGCTCAAGTTCTGGGCGGGACTATTAGAGTTAAGCCGGTTTAAAAAACCGGCATCAGTTATTCACTTGCCTCTTTAGAAAAGGGGGATTGATGAGGAAGGGTTGATTTAAAAAAATCTCCCCTACCCCCTCTTTTTAAACGAGGGGAACTATGCGAGTAAGTATTCACTTCCCCCTTTGAAAAAGGGGGATTGAGGGGGATTTATCTAATAAAATCTCCCCTAACCCCTCTTTGTTAAAGAGGCGGACTGAATAAGTACCTATGCGACGACACATAATAAATAAGGAGCAAATCATGGCTTTAATTACTTTTTCAAGTCCCGAATACCGGGATAAAACCGTCTATGCCGTAGCAGGCAGTCATACAGAAACACTACTGAAACTGGCGCGGGAAAACAAAATCCCCATCAGTTATGAATGCCAAGATGGCGAATGTGGCATCTGTTTGGTAAAAGTCAGCAGCGTTGACCAAAAGCATCAGCGCATGGGCGGCCCTTTAACAGAAAAGGAAAAAGATGTTTTGCGCGTCAGCGGCAAAATTAGCAAAGAAGAAATGGAACAAATGATTGTCGATGATCTACCTTCACCTTGGCGATTGGCTTGTCAGATGATCGTCAGAGACGAAGATATTCTGGTCGAATATTAATCATGTCCATGGCACTCCAACTTCTGAATAACCGGGAACCCGTCTATTCCCGATTATCGCCAGCCCTTATAGAATCGCCTAATAAGGAATGGTTGGCCTGTATGGTCGCCAGTTGGTGTGCCGGGCAAGGCGTTTTGCCCGACTATCTGGGACTGGAACCGGATCAGTTTAAAGACTTAAAAGCAGCCTATTTTCAGAACCTTATTCTTCCGGAACAATCCGTATCGGGCAGTCAACTGGACTTTAGCCGAATGCTGGAAAAAGAAGACCTGGTTAATCTGCTAAGGCAATACAGCAAACCGGATACCCTTGAAATGGAGTGGATCATTGCCATGATCGTTGCCGGTTGTCTGGGTAGCGACCACTTATGGCAAGATTTAGGTCTGTGGACGCGCACCCAATTAAGCGAGATGCTGCACTACAATTTTCCGGAACTGGCTGCAAAAAACACCCAAGATATGAAATGGAAAAAGTTTTTATATAAACAACTATGTGAAGCAGAAGGCTTGTATTTATGTCGGGCACCTTCTTGTAATGTGTGTATTGATTACCCCAAATGTTATGGCTCTGAGGAATAAGGCTTAAGCTTTCACGTAATTATTCAGTTCCCCTCTTTAACAAAGAGGGGTTAGGGGTGAATTTAGACACATTCCCAAGCGCCAACTTTCAGTGTAGCGAAGCCAGAGCTTCGACCTCCGGGTTCCCTATCTGGAGATTGGGAACCTGCGCAAACCCTCAGAAACCCACTTAAAGAGAACAAAACAATGAACAACGAATATAAATCAATCGTAGATGAATTTCAGATTAAACTTAAAAAATTGCAGGAAGATAGTCAGACAGATAGCGATAACCCGGAATTATTAAGCAAACATCAGAAGACGTGTCTTTTTGAAAAGTGGCAAAAAATAAGTCAACTGTTGATGGATTTTGAAGATATAGATAACGAACCAGAAATAACAGATGTAAACCAATTAGCGAAAAATAGAAAACTTTTTGAAAGTTTGAAACGCAAACAGGAAAAAGAACATTAAAATAATCTGAAAGCCTGTCAGTCTTAAGATTCAGATTGGCTTTTGAATACCATAAAAGCACAAAAATAAGCAGAACATTTTTAGACGCATTCCCAAGCTCCAGCATAAACATAAAATATCCGTTAAAGCGTAGAGACGCGCTTTATCGCGTCTGAATTATCGTAGACCGTAGACGGCAGACG
>CAIMDR010000459.1 GCA_903839795.1 uncultured Methylococcaceae bacterium
ATGCGTATGGCCTGAAACCACTACATCGACCGCATCATCCAAACCTTTGATAATGTCACGCAACGGTTGCATGGCTGTTGCATCAGGGGTTCCAGGCGCTGCACCGGAAGCCAGCGAGCAATCATTGATGTAGTTTGGACCGGTAGAACCTTGAAAACCACCTTGATGTACCAATACCACAATAGATTCAACACCACGAGCACGCAAAGCAGGTATCAAGGCATTGACGGTTTGGACTTCATCTTTAAAATTTAACCCGGCGACACCACTAGGAGTAACGATAGACGGTGTATCTTTAAGGGTCATGCCAATAAAACCAACGCGAACGCTACCACCGGTTGATGTCTTGAAACTCTTGATTGCATAAGCAGGGAACAGCGTTTTTCCAGAGATACTGTCAACCACGTTGGCAGACAAATACTTGTACTTAGCACCTTCAAAAGGAACCGGAACCGGGACAGGAGTACCCACGCTCGCCGCTCCCATACAAGTGTCTTTGCCTACTACTCCGCCCGGGTAACAGCCGCCGTTTTGTTTACGCAAAATTTCGGTTTTGCCGTAATCAAATTCGTGATTACCTACTGCGTTGAATTCCAGGCCCACGCGGTTCAGGACTTCAACAGAACCTTCATCATGAAAAGCGCCAGAAATCAACGGACTGGCTCCAGTCAAGTCACCAGCTGAAACAACGGCATTATTAGGATAGCCTGATTTTAAGCTATTGACATAACCCGCTAAATAATCGACTCCGCCAGATGCTTTGCTGATCAGTGGTGTACCTGAGCCACCGGGCTGAATGCTAAAGTTACCCGGTGATTGCAAATTGCCGTGGAAATCATTGAAAGAGATGAGTCGAACAGTGGTAGTTGCCGCAGTGGCAGCACCAATAGAAGCGACTGCCAAGGCGCAACCTAGTGCAATAGAATTTAATTTCATGTCAGTTTTCCTGTTAATTATTTGTTATCACGACGGCGTGAGAAAAATCCCATCAAGCCGCTGCCAGCCAGAAACAGACCCAACGCCGCAGGAACCGGTACAGTCGTTAAACTGACAGCACCGACTGTTGCATTGAAAGGGGTAGAGGTGTTATCAAGAGCAGAAACAGAGAGCAAGCCGGTAATGTCATAAGAACCTGCACCCAAATGAAAAACAGCGCGGCTATAATTGGAACTGGCCAAAGCCGTATCGAAATCAGTTCCGACTGAGTCGGGGTAAGTATTAACGGGAACAGAAGTAAAGCCTAATGCAATTCCATTATTAAAAACCTGGAATTGATCACCTGCGAATCCACCGTCAACTACAGTCAAGTCTGCTGCGCCTGACAAAGTGAAAATAAAATGAAGGGCGCTTCCGTCATTGTTATAACCAGAAGCGCTTTGAGCATCTATCCATTCTAAACCACTCGAAACAGCATAAGTATTATCGACATCAAAGGTATTCCATTGACTGTCAGCGGCCAAAGTCACATTAGACGCCTCTGCCTGCATTGAAAAAACCGACGACAATGCGACGGCTAATAAAGTTTTCTTAATTATAGTTTTCATCGTTATTGATCTGCTTAAAGAATTATTAGCTAATTTTCGCGTTAAACACAGAGAAACCAAATCCGTATCTAAGCGCATGAAACTACCAGATCCGGCTTTTCAAACCCCTAAACCGGACACACCATTTATAGCAAAGAGATATGAAAAGGTAATGACAGTTTGATTAAGGAAAGATGACGACAATCGACCTACTTTTAGTAGCATAAAAAGTATTCAATAGACAGGTAACATCACAGGTGAACATTATCCCCACAACAGAACGAGATATTGCTACTGCTCTAATACTTAAACACAAGATAATTGGAATAAATAGCGCGTTAGCTGACATTCAACATTCAAGGAAGCCAGTCGTTAACATAAAGGTTATCAAGGCAAGTAAATACAATAAAAACGGGGACTAAAAGCCCTGCTTTTCTCAGGAGTATGCATAAACTTATTGTTCAATGGAGATGAATAATGAGGCGAATTCAAAAATTACAAGGTGCTTAATAATGCCAAGTCACCTTCTTTAGAAAGATAAAGTATTCCGCATAGGCAGGCTTAAGAATATTTAATTATTTTGATATTGTGCTCACCACCTGCTTTTATAGTTACTCGGCAAGCCCTGTTATTTACAGACTCAATTTATAAAAAATTGCTACAACACAACCATACCTTTTTAAAGCACTGTAAGTATTTGATCCTAAAAAACGTATTTGAGCCACGGATAAACACGGATTTACTCGGATAAACAACGCGTTAGATCAATTCTTTTGATCACCTTTTTGGTAATTTGTCAGTCGTGCGTAACATCCTTTATTATCAGTGCTTATCTGTGTAAATCTGTGG
>CAIMDR010000460.1 GCA_903839795.1 uncultured Methylococcaceae bacterium
AGCGAACCAGTGCCAATCGGTTGAAACTGCTCAACCAGGACTCCAGTTGCAGGTTGACTTACCTATCAACGGAGAGCGAATTATCAAATGAATATGTTTGTATATGAAATTTGAAGCAGCGTGCGAACTAGGCATATCCTGGAGGGTATTTCTGCGTGCTGCCTAACCGCACTTGAAGAGCCGTTATCTGTATGAACTTACCGTTTAAAGGGTGGTTACGGGGCCGCGTGTACTTCTTCTAGTCTTGGACTTGCACTCGTGCAATTTTTCTGCGGTGCAGAAAAATGTAAGATGTCACCAAAACAACGCTGAAAGCTATCACGCCGATAATTGCCTGATGAGAGTATTGCATGATTAATGCTTCGTTATGACCCAGTAAATAGCCAATCCAGGTCAGAATGGAGACCCAGATAAAAGCGCCGAGCAAGGTGTAAACAGTAAATTTGATGTGGTTCATACCCGCTAGTCCTGCGGGTAGTGAAATCAAGTGGCGGATGACGGGTAACATACGGCCAATAAACGTAGATATTTCACCATGGCTGGCAAAATAATCTTCAACACGACGGAAATGTTCTTCTGTTATCAATACATAACGTCCGTATTTGAGTAAAAACGGTCTGCCCAAATAATGGGCAGCGAAATAATTTAGATAAGCGCCAAACAAACTGCCCAGTGTGCCGCTGAGTATGACCAGTGCCATGTTCAATTGCCCTTGCTGTACCAGATAACCGGCAGGTGGCATGATGATTTCGCTAGGAATGGGCACTATGGAACTTTCCAGTGCCATTAGTAAAAAAATGCCGGGATAGCCCATCGCGCCGATGGTTGTGATTAGCCAGTTGATTAGTTCGTGTAGCATTTATGTTCTCTATGAATGATTGGCAAGTGTGTTTCTTGGCTTTGCAAAAGCCTATAAACATTAACAGAGAACACGAATGTAGGAAATAAAAATTTTGTTGGATTGTCGTGTGGGTGAATTGAGTAAATTACAATTGAAGCTCTATAAACTTTGCGGCAAAGATTTTTTATCCTATCGAATAACACCTGTTTTAGTAGCGTCCATTCAGAAAAAGTATCCTACAAAAGCAAATTAAAAAGTTTTGCTTACAGTTCGATTCGGATTCCAAGCTCCACAACCCGATCAACCGGTATTTTAAAAAACTCAATCGCACTGGTAGAGTTATGAAATAAAAATCTGAACAATCCTCTGCGCCACTTCGGCATGGGGCTTTTGTTACGAAAAGATATTTGTTCGCTGCCAATGAAAAAAGAGGCGTTTTTAGGGTTAAAATCCAAGCCTTGTTGCAGGCACAATTCCAATGCGCGACGTACATCTGCATTTTGCTTAAACCCGTAATAAAGTTTTACCCGGTAAAAATCACGGTTTTTACCAAAGGCTCTGATTTTGACCAAGTGCGCTTCGTCAACGTAGGGATCATTCGTAGTAACAATGGTCAGTACAATAATTCTCTCGTGCAAGACATGATTGTGTTCAAGGTTGTGCAGTAGCACCTGAGGTACACCATGCAAACTTCGGGTTAAATAAATCGCAGTGCCTTCAACCCTAACCAATTTGGCATTGATTGTTTCTTCCAAGTCCTCGAATAACATTCGTCTGGCATCCATGTACTGTGAAAGTAACTTGCGACCCTTAATCCATGTCGTTAACACCAAAAACAAAACGGTAGCAACGACTAGTGGGAGCCAGCCACCGGTAGGGATTTTCAGGCTATTGGAGGAAAAAAACAGGAAGTCTATGGCCAAAAATGTAGTGAGGAAGGTTATGCTCGTAGCCTTTGTCCATTTCCATAAGGCTTCGATGATGATAAACGCCAGTATCGTGTCAACTATCATTGTACCGGTAACAGCAATGCCATAAGCCGATGCCAGTGCTGAGGATGATTTAAAGCTGAGTACCAGCACAAAAACTGAAATCATCAATAGCCAATTGACTGCTGGAACATAGACCTGTCCCATTTCATCACCTGAGGTGTGTAAAATGTTCATGCGCGGACAATAGCCTAATTGTATGGCTTGCCGTGTCACCGAAAATGCACCGGAAATAACAGCTTGTGAGGCGATGACAGTCGCCAGTGTCGATAAAATCAGCAAAGGGTAAAGTGCCCAGGTTGGGGCAAGTAAATAGAACGGATTTTGTATTGCCTCGGGGTGATTAAGCAATAACGCACCTTGTCCGAAATAATTGATTAGCAAAGCAGGGAACACGAAACTGAACCACGCATAGCGGATTGGTTTTAATCCGAAATGTCCCATGTCGGCGTATAACGCTTCGGCACCGGTGATTGCCAGCACAACTGAGCCCATAATCAAAAATCCATGCCAACCTAATTCCATCAGTAAATGCACTGCGTAATAAGGGTTAATCGCCATTAACACGCCCGGTTCATCAATGATATTAATGATGCCCAAGACGGCAAGCAATCCAAACCAGAAACACATGATTGGCGCAAAGATTTTACCCACTTTTCCGGTACCTTTGGCTTGCAGAATAAACAGTCCGCCTAGCACTGTAACGGTAATCGGTAATATATAGCGGGATAATGACGGCGCGATAATTTGCAAGCCCTCAACCGCGCTAAGTACCGATATTGCTGGAGTAATGATGCTGTCGCCGTAAAATAACGAGGCTCCCAGTAAGCCAATAGTGACGATAAAAGCCATTTTTTTGGGATTTTCTTTGGAGCCCTGCAACGCCAGCGCCATGAGTGCGATAATGCCACCTTCACCCTTGTTATCGGCACGCATAATAAAAATAGCGTATTTGGTGGTTACCACCAAGGTTAATGACCAAACAATCAACGACAATACGCCTAGCACATGAAGTTGATCAATAGGCAAGCCGCCGTGAAAAACTTCTTTAAGCGCATAAAGCGGACTGGTGCCAATGTCGCCGAAGACTACGCCAATGGCACCTAGCGCTAAACCTGCCAGTTGCTCTTTGGATTGAGGTTGTGAGTTTGAGGACATTATCGTAACTAATCGGAGACTAATAAACAGTTAAGAAAAATTGGACGGCATGATTGCCGTTCAACAGTTTGTAAGGCAAAATAAGTTTAAAAATACCTGGCATTTATCCAGAAATGTACCGCTATACTGGCGAAGTAACCCAGTAAAATAACGGGCATCCAACGCATGTGGAAGGCGAAGGTATAGCCTTCTTTTATCTGACCGAGCAAGGCGACTCCGGGGGCAGATCCGATTGCCAGCAAACTGCCTCCTACACCGAGGGTTAGGGTTAACAGCAGCCATTGGCCGGTAGGAAGATCGGGATGCATGCTCAATACGGCAAACATCAAGGTGCCGTTATCAATAAATGCAGAGGAAAGGCCAATACTGATATTGGCAATTGTAGGGCTAATCTGTCCAAACAGGAAATGTGCAATGGCATCAAGATAGCCGATAAATCCCAAGGCTCCAATCAGCATCATCGCGCCGTAGAAGAATAACAACGTATCCCAATCCACATTGCCGATATTTTTGAATACGTCAAAATCCTGTTTTTTATTGTCGCTGGGAACTTCTACCTGAAAAAGTTTGTAAACATGGGCAAAGTCGCTTGGTATTTCGATGGCTGTCTTGGTCAGATAAAAGCTGAAAAACTGTAGTAAACCAAGCCCGGTCATCATGCCGGCGGCAGGCGGCAATTCCAGAAGAATATTGGAAGAGACTGTAATGGCAAGTGTTACGACGAATAGTGCAATAACCCGCTTGCTGCCACGGCGAAGCCAAATAACGCTAGTGGAGGCAGCGGGTGTTTCTTTGGGCACGAAAAAATGCATGACCATTGCAGGTACAAGAAAATTGACCAAACAGGGAATAGCGAGTGTGAAGAACTCATGGAAAGGCAGTATTTTATTTTGCCATACGAACAATGTCGAGATGCCGCCCAAAGGACTGAACGTGCCGCCGGCATTGGCTGCTACAACGATGTTGACACACGCCAGTGCGACAAATTCTTTCTTGTATTTTCCTACTGCCGCAGCAACAGCTCCCATTAAAAGACCTGCCGCCATACCGTTGATAACGGTAGAAAGCAGAAAGGCAAGCACACCGGTAATCCAGAATAATTGCCGGTAGCTGAATTGCCGACTTAGCAGCCAAATTCTGAGAGCATCGAAAACACCGCGTTCTTCCATGGCGTTTAAGTAGGTCATTGACACCAGGATAAATAAAAACAATTCGATATAAGCCAATAGATTGCTTTCAAATGCAACAGCTGCCACTTTGGCTTCGCCGTGCCAGGCGTAGTAAATACAAATCGCAAACCATACAAGCGCCGAACCCAAGACCATCGGTTTGGACTTGCGCAGTGCGATGACTTCTTCCGACATCGCGGCAATGTATGCCAACACGGTGAGAGCTATGGAAAGATAACCGATGATATGCTGTGTTAAATTTAATGTTTTGGCGGCACTTAACGCTTCGGCAGCAAAGGCTTCGACAGGTAAGAGCAATAATGCAAAGCTTACTAACGTTAATGATTTGCTATTCATTTGATGACTGAATGTTAATTTAAGAAAAGACGCAACGAATAAAGCAGTTTACAAAAATTGACTGCCAATGACTTATAAAACTCGCCTAATCTTGAAGCCTGTTTTGACTGGGTGTTGTTTGCTCTGTCTATTTTAATGGAAGTTTAAACAAAGCTGTAAAACTATTTAAAAAAACCGGAATACTATTGTGATGATGCTTATGTACGATTATGACGGAGTTTTATTATTACCATTCTAAACTTTAAATTTAACACTATTTATTTTAATGACAAGTTTTTAGGAATTACTCGGTCGTAGATAAGTCCAGAAAAATCTTAAAAGATTATCACCACGAAGATACAAAGGGACACGAAGAAAGAAAATTTTGTGTTCTTTAGGCTTACGCTCCTAACAGGTTGGGTGGTTAATAACAGCTTATTGACAAAGCGTTTATCTGAGCTGATTTAATTAAAAATACAGTCTGCGGGTAACAAGAAGTTGCTATTTTTGAACATAACACAATGGTTTATTGTACTAAAACCTAAAAAGGCTGGATAATCTGCAACCTTCATTTATGAGCAAATATTTTGGCATGGAATTTAATTTAATTAATACTGACGGTCATGCACGGCGTGGACGACTTACTTTTGACCGTGGTGTTGTAGAAACGCCGATTTTTATGCCGGTTGGCACTTATGGCGCGGTTAAATCATTAACCCCGGAAGATTTGACGAGTGTCGGTGCGCAAATTATTTTGGGTAATACCTTTCATTTAATGCTGCGACCAACGACAGGCGTGATCAAGGCGCACGGTGATTTGCATGATTTTATGCATTGGGATAAACCTATTTTGACCGATTCTGGCGGTTTTCAAGTGTTCAGCTTGGGGGCGCTAAGAAAAATCACCGAAAAAGGTGTCACCTTTAAATCGCCGATAAATGGCAGCGCTATTTTTATGGGGCCTGAAGAGTCCATGCAGGTGCAGCGTGATTTAGGCTCTGATATCGTGATGATTTTTGACGAGTGTACGCCTTATCCAGCCACCGTTAACGAAGCCGCCGATTCCATGCGCTTATCGTTACGCTGGGCGGCGCGAAGTAAAGCGGCTCATGGTGATAATTTGTCGGCGTTGTTTGGTATCGTGCAAGGCGGTATGTATGAGCATTTGCGTCAGGAGTCGATAGACGGTTTGCTGGATATCGGTTTTGATGGCTATGCGATTGGCGGTTTGTCTGTCGGCGAGCCCAAAGAGGAAATGATGGCGACACTGGATGCCATTCATCGCAAAATGCCGGCTGATAAGCCGCGTTATTTAATGGGGGTGGGTACGCCCGAAGATCTGGTTGAAGCCGTTCGACGCGGTATTGATATGTTTGATTGTGTCATGCCCACACGTAATGCACGTAACGGACATTTGTTTACCAGCTTTGGCGTGGTAAAAATCAGGAACAGTCAATACGAGTTTGATAACACGCCTCTGGATGAGTCCTGTGACTGCTATACTTGTCGGAATTATTCAAGAGCCTACCTGCGTCATCTGGATAAATGTAAGGAAATGCTGGGTTCAAGGCTGAATACCTTACATAACCTGCATTATTATTTGAGTCTTATGCAGGGCTTGCGTGATGCCATTGAAAAGCAGGAGTTGGATGTTTTTGTCCGGCAGTTTTACCAACAACGAGGAAAATCTATGCCGTCTATGGCATAATAACAAGATTTTTTAATTACTATAGAATTTGAGGATAATCATGAGTTTTTTTATTTCTGACGCTTTAGCGGCAGCTCCTGCTGCCACGCAACAACCCGGCATTGAAGGTATGTTGTTTCCACTGGGTATTCTGGTGTTTTTTTACTTTTTGTTTCTGCGCCCTCAAGCCAAGCGAACCAAAGAAAAGAAACAAATGATTGCTGCAATAAGCAAAGGCGCTGAAGTAGTAACCTCTGGGGGGATTTTAGGTAAAGTTGTCGATATGGATGATAATTTTGTCAAGATTGAAATCGCTGATAATACCTTTATTCAAGTGCAGCGCCAAAGCATTGAAAGCATGATGCCAAAAGGAACTTATAAAGCCATAACTAAAAAAATAGTTAAAGCTTGATATTATAGCGCGTAGCCAGTCAGTAACAGCTTGCTTAAGCTGATGCACGGTTTAATTATTGGAATAACACATGCAAAACCATTTCCCCCTTTGGAAAAATCTATTAGTCCTGATTGTTTTTGGCATCGGGATTATTTATTCATTACCTAATTTGTACGGCGATGATCCGTCTGTTCAGGTGTCATCGACACAAACCACCCTAATAGGGCAGGATCAGGCAAATCAAATCGAGACTGAAATTAAAACGGTCGGCGTTCCGGTAAAAGCGTTTGAGTTTAAAGACGGACGTATTTTAGCGCGATTCACTAATACTGATGACCAGCTTAAAGTCGCTGATTTATTAAGAGACAAGATGGGCAGTAATTATACCGTTGCCTTAAATCTGGCACCTACAACACCCGCTTGGTTGCGAGCTTTAGGTGCTGAAGCGATGTATTTGGGGCTCGATTTACGGGGTGGGGTACATTTTCTGCTGGAAGTGGATATGGATGCTGCGGCCAAGCAAGCTGAAGACCGCTATAACGATGATTTACGTCTGGCCTTAAGAAGTGCAAAAATGCGTTATCAATCTGTTGCCAAAGATAACGGCTTTATAAAAATCACACTGAAGGCACCGGAGGATAAGCCCGCACTGATGGATCTGCTGGCTAAAGATTTTCGTACCCTGGATATTACCGAGCCGGAAAATCAGGATCAGGTTTGGCTAAAAGTGTCTGAAAAAGAAGTGCGCGAAATCAAGAAATTTGCTGTGTCGCAAAATATGACGACTTTGCGCAATCGGGTAAACGAGTTAGGGGTTGCCGAACCGGTCATTCAGCAACAAGGTGAAAATCGCATCATGGTGCAATTGCCGGGTGTTCAGGATACGACGCGTGCCAAGGAAATTTTGGGCACAACGGCTACCTTGGAATATCGACTGGTTGATACTGAGCATGATGTACAGCAGGCTGTTGCCGGTCATGTTCCGGTTGGCAGTCGCTTGTATTATGAAAAAAAGGGTAACCCAATATTGTTGGATCGTCGCGTTATTGTGACGGGCGACCAAATTGTTGACGCGTCTTCCGGTCAAGATCAGGACGGCAGACCTTCTGTTAATATTTCCTTAAACGGTGTGGGTGCGGCCAAGATGGCTAAAACCACCCAAGTCAGTGTTGGCAAGCCAATGGCTGTGGTCTTTATAGAATATAAAGTCGAGACAAAAATAGTCGACGGTCAAAAAGTACGTCATAAAGAGAAAGTTGAGAAAGTTATCAATGTAGCCACTATTCAGGGCGTATTTAGTAAACGTTTTCAAACCACCGGTCTGGACAGTCCGCAGGAAGCACGTAATTTGTCATTGTTGTTAAGGGCGGGAGCCTTGGCCGCACCGGTTGATATTGTCGAAGAGCGTACGGTAGGGCCCAGCCTTGGACAAGATAACATTGATAAAGGCATGTTGTCGTTTGTGGTAGGTTTTGGTTTGGTTGTGCTGTTTATGGCGGTTTATTATCGGTTGTTCGGTATGATTGCCAATCTTGCATTGGCGTTTAACGTGGTGATTGTTGTTGCCATCTTATCGATGTTGCAGGCAACGTTAACGTTACCGGGTATTGCCGGTATTATCTTGACGGTGGGTATGTCTGTTGATGCCAACGTGTTGATATTTGAACGGATTAAAGAAGAGATCAACAATGGTAATACGCCGCAATCGGCCATATTTATTGGTTACGATAAAGCTTTTGCCACCATTCTTGACTCCCACTTTACCAATCTTGTGGTCGCAGTGGTGTTGTTTGCTTTTGGTACGGGATCGATTAAAGGTTTTGCGGTAACGCTGATTATCGGGATTTTATCATCCATGTTTACGGCAATTACCGGAACGCGGATGGTTATTAACTGGACATACGGTAACCGCAGGGTTGAGAAATTATCCATTTAGACCCTTGTGTAGGGGGGCAATCTTTACGGTTGCCCTTGATTCACAATCGTAAAGCATTGTCCCAAGGGCAACCGTAAAGATTGCCCCTACTTTTAGAAGAATAAAATATGAAGACGACAAATATAAATTTTATAGGTAACCGAAATATAGCGCTGATATTTTCC
>CAIMDR010000461.1 GCA_903839795.1 uncultured Methylococcaceae bacterium
CGAAGACACGAAGTTCACGAAGAAAAACCAAAGAAAAATCTTCGTGTTCTTCGTGTCTTCGTGGTGAAATGTCTTAAGTTGATGTCTATGAGGCCGGGATAAGACCACCCAAGCGTAGTGCGTGGTGGCGTTTCCGGCACACTCGTACAGCTTGATTCCGGCCTACATCCTAAAAAAAAAATCCGTTGAAATCCGTATAATCAGTGTTATCCGTGTTCTATAATCGAAACTGATATTTACCGGTTAGTTACGATGCGTTGAATCTACTATTTAAAAAAATCCAGGATCATGCCAGGTTGATCATTACTGTGACAACCTTGTTTTTGATCATTAAAATAATCGTTATACACAAGGCATAACATGAATTCCCCCATCGATACCAAAGAAGAAATCAGTCGGCAATTACATGATGCGGCTCTTGAATATCACGAGTTTCCTACCCCTGGAAAAATCAGTGTTACCCCGACCAAACAACTGACTAATCAGCGTGATCTTGCCTTGGCCTATTCACCGGGAGTTGCGGCCGCTTGTGAAGAGATTGTCGCCGATCCTGCCAATGTTTTTAAATACACGTCACGGGGTAATTTGGTTGCAGTTATTTCCAATGGAACCGCTGTACTGGGCTTGGGTAATATTGGCCCTCTGGCCGCCAAGCCGGTGATGGAAGGGAAGGGCGTATTATTTAAAAAATTTGCCGGCATTGATGTTTTTGACATCGAGATTAACGAGCTGGATCCCGACAAACTATGCGACATTATAGCCTCGCTGGAGCCAACTTTTGGCGGCATTAATCTGGAAGATATTAAAGCCCCTGAATGCTTTTATATTGAGCGTAAATTACGCGAACGGATGAATATACCGGTATTCCATGACGATCAGCATGGCACCGCTATTATTGTCGGCGCGGCTATTTTAAACGGCCTGAAAGTGGTCGGTAAAAATATGACAGAGTGTAAGCTGGTAGCCTCGGGTGCCGGTGCTGCGGCCTTGGCTTGTCTGGATTTGTTGATAGAGCTGGGATTTCCGCTTGAGAATATTTACGTGACCGATCAAGCCGGCGTTATCTTTAAAGGTCGCGTTGAAAAAGACCAGAACAAAGCGCGTTTTGCTCAGGAAACCACCGCACGAACTTTGGCAGAAGTGATGCCAGGTGCGGATATTTTTTTAGGACTGTCGGCAGGCGGTATTTTAAAACCAGACATGGTTAAAACTATGGCACCTAAGCCTTTGATATTGGCATTGGCCAATCCAACCCCTGAAATATTACCCGAAGACGCCAAAGTCGTGCGCGAGGATGCCATCATTGCCACGGGTCGTTCTGATTACCCTAATCAGGTTAATAACGTGCTGTGCTTTCCCTATATTTTTCGGGGGGCGCTGGATTGCGGTGCCACCACCATTACCCGCAAAATGGAAATTGCTGCCGTCCATGCGATTGCCGACTTGGCACAGGCAGAACAATCCGATATTGTTGCCAGCGCTTACGGTATCACTGATTTGTCTTTTGGCCCGGACTACTTGATTCCCATGCCCTTCGATCCGCGTCTGATGACAAAAATCGCTCCGGCGGTTGCCAAAGCGGCTGAAGAATCCGGGGTTGCCATCCGCCCGATTAAGGATATGCAAGCTTACATTGATCGCCTGCAACAATTTGTCTATCACAGCGGCACCTTCATGAAGCCGATTTTTCAGATTGCAAAAAACGCACCCGCCAACAAAAAACGCATTGTCTTTGCTGAAGGCGAAGAAGAGCGAGTATTGCGTGCTGTGCAGGTTATCGTGGATGAAAAAATCGCTATCCCTATTTTAATTGGTCGGCCGGCAGTATTACAATTTCGTATTGAAAAGTTTGGTTTGCGTATCCGATCCGATATTGATTTTGAGATTGTTAACCCTGAATTTGATAATCGTTACCGTGATTTCTGGGAAACTTATCTGAAAATGACAGCCCGCAAAGGCGTCACCGAACAATATGCCAAGCTGGAAATGCGTCGCCGCCACACGCTGATTGGTGCCATGTTGATTTATAAAGGGGATGCCGATGGCATGATTTGCGGCACTTTTGGTAATACCGCATTGCATCTCGAATATCTTGACAAGGTGCTGGGTAAGCGTGCCGGTGTTAATGTTTATGCCGCCATGAATGTGCTTATATTGCCGGAACGCCAGATTGTCTTGGTTGATACCCATGTCAATGAAAATCCAACAGCGGTTCAGTTGGCTGAAATTACCCTGTTGGCCGCCGAAAAAATGCGTCGTTTGGGCGTGGAACCTCGCGTTGCTTTGCTATCGCATTCCAGCTTTGGTTCCAGTAACAGCGAGTCCGCCCAAAAGATGCGTACCGCCTTGGCAATCATTCAGGCACAGGCACCCGAACTGGAAGTTGACGGTGAAATGCACGGCGATGCCGCACTAAACTATGATCTGCTGAAAAAAATGATGCCGGATTCAAAGTTAAAAGGCAGCGCCAATCTGCTGGTTTTACCTAATATAGATGCCGCCAATATTGCCTACAACCTGCTCAAGACCGCAGCGGGTTACGGGGTGGCGATAGGTCCCATTATGCTCGGTTGCGCAAGACCGGTACATATCCTGACGCCCTCCGCAACAGTGCGCCGTATCGTCAACATGACGGCGCTGTGTGTGTTGGATGCGGTGGAGGAACGTTAAGAGCACTGTAAGGGCGAATTAATTCGCCCTTACACGCCATCGCTGCAAATAAATTTAATAGAGTGGCATCATCTTTGTTTTTGATACGGACTGCGTAACATCAAACAATAAGCTGTGTTTTTAAGGTGGTGGTATTAGATAATGACTGCTTATTCTGGATTTTTGACAATAATATTTTCTGATCGCTATAAAATACATTACAATGCCGGGTTCTACGGAGCATATCGCTCCTCCTTGCTTTACCTTCTTTTTAAGACAGAGAAGGAAGGCTTAACCGAAAGGAAAAATAATGCGACATTATGAAATTGTCTTTTTAGTCCATCCTGACCAAAGCGCTCAGGTTCCAGCAATGATTGAACGTTATAAGTCAACCATTGAAGCTGCATCCGGTACTATTCACCGTTTGGAAGACTGGGGTCGTAGACATCTGGCTTATCCAATTAAAAAAATTCATAAAGCCCATTACGTGCTGATGAATGTTGAGTGTGATCAGGCTACATTGGAAGAATTAGAAAGTGGCTTCCGTTTCAACGATGCTATTTTACGTAGCATGACTTTATTGCAAAAAGCAGCCATTACCGAACCGTCTACTATTGCCACATCAACAGCGGAAGAAAATAAAATCGCTGAATCCAGAGCTAAAGATGCGGCTGCAAGAGAAGCGGTTGTTGTACCTGCAACAGGTGATATCGACGAAGAAGTTGATTTAGACGATGTTGATTTTGATGCTGACGCTGACGAAATCATTCCTGAATAACACTTTTAACTTATTGGATTACGGAAATTATTATGGCACGTAACATCAGACGCAAAAAATTCTGCCGATTCAGTGCAGAAGGCGGAACACAGATCGACTATAAAGATCTGGATTTATTAAGCGATTACATTACTGAAACTGGCAAAATTGTTCCTAGCCGTATCACAGGAACCAGTGCCAAGTATCAAAGACAGTTATGTGTTGCAATTAAACGCGCTCGTTTTATTGCATTGCTGCCGTTCTGCGACGCGCACAAATAACATAATCGGAGGGGCTATGAATTTTTTAGCGACTTACATTATGCGAGGCAGAGTGCAGGCCATGATAGTGGCTTCCTCTCTCGCATTGTTGTCACTAATGATGCCCCCGGTAAGTGTTGTAAGTTCAGCCGCCGTTGCTCTTGTTACTTTAAGGCGGGGCGCATTCGAAGGTTTATATGTTTTAATATGCTCCAGTTTGGCAGCCGGTCTTTTAGGCTTTCTGGTACTCGGTAATTATCAGTTTGCATTGCTTTATGTAATTGTTCTGTGGTTGCCGGTCTGGTTGATTTCAATCATCTTAAGAGAAGGTCGGCATTTATCGCTGGCGGTTGAAATTGCCATATTGATTGGCATCGTTGGCGTTATAGGGTTTTATCTCTATGCTGACGATCCTGCCGCGATGTGGAAAGCCGTGCTTTTGCAAATGATACCGGCAGACGCACCTGTTGCAGATATTCAACGTACCATTGATATTCTGGTGCATTACATGACGGGCGTGGTTGCAGCTGGCTCAGTATTTGGCTTGTTGTTTGGCTTGTTTTTGGGTCGGTGGTGGCAGGCAAACCTTTATAATCCCGGCGGTTTCAGGCAAGAATTTTTGTCATTGGATACCAAGCCCAGATTGTCAATAGGGAGTATTGCGGTGGTTGCCGTTGCTTTGGCAAGCCCTGGCGTTATATCTGAAATAGCATGGAATATTAGCATTTTGCTCTTTGTGTTATATACAGTGAGTGGAACGGCTGTTTTACATACCGTGTTTTTAGGGAAAAAACTGGCACGCTTTATGGTACCAATGCTCTATATAACCCTGTTTTTGATACCCCATGCCATGCTGCTTGTTGCTCTAATTGGCTTGAGTGATCCGTGGTTGAACTTACGCAAAAAAAAATCGAATATACACACGCCTGACGGCGTATAAATAATGGTTTAAAAACCGAAAGGTGAGGATTAAAAGATGGAAGTTATTCTTCTTGAAAAGATAGCAAACTTGGGTAACCTGGGCGACAAAGTCTCCATTAAATCAGGCTACGGCAGAAACTATCTTGTTCCACAAGGTAAAGCAGTTCCTGCAACAACCAAGAAAATTGCTGAGTTTGAAGAGCGTCGTGCCGAGCTTGAAAAAGCCGCGGCCGAAAAGTTAAGTGCTGCTCAAAAATTGGGTAATGAACTAACCAAGCTGCAAATTGAAATTGCCCACAAAGCGGGTGATGAAGGCAGATTATTTGGCTCAATTGGTACACATAATATTGCTGAAGCTATTACTGCCGCAGGTATTGCGGTTGAAAAACATCAAATTCGTTTGCCGCATGGGGCAATTCGCCATATTGGTGAGTATCCTATCGACATCAATTTACATTCTGATGTTATAGTAACACTGACTATTAAAGTGGTTGCTGAAGCATAATTAATAAAAACGCAAGGCGAAAGGGGAAAGTGTTAACTTTTTAACCTTGCTCCTTAGGCGATTTTCTGCAAAGGCTATCGCCGCAAACCTTGCGTCTTTTATGTATGCGTTTTTTTTATTCTTGCTTTTTTTATCTCTTAACACCCTTCATAATCTTGCGCCTACTCTGGCGTGGTATAAAAGCGCCCGACTATCGATACCGATGGCGCGAACGTTTCGCATTTTATAATAAACCTTTCCCTCAAGATGTTATCTGGTTTCATGCCGTCTCCGTAGGCGAAGCTGAAGCGTTATTTCCGCTTGTTCGGCACATGCAAAAGCAACATCCGGATGCCAAATTATTAATCACCACGACTACACCGACCGGCTCTGCCAGAGTTAAGGCCGTGATGAAAAATACCGTTGCCCATGTCTATCTCCCTTATGATGTTCCCGACGCAATTAATCGGTTTATGCGCTGTTTTAAGCCAAAGTTGGCTGTTATTATGGAAACCGAAATATGGCCAAACCTATTCGCGGGTTGTGGAAAAAATGCTATCCCTTTATATATTATTAATGCTCGATTATCGGAAAAATCATCGCGCGGTTACCGTAAAATTCCTGCACTCGTTCATCCCGCTTTAGCGCAAGTAAGCGGTATTGCGACACAAACACAAGATGACGCAAACCGGTTTATCGCTATTGGTGCCGCCAGTGAAAAAGTTAACACATTGGGCAATATAAAGTTTGATGTTGAAATTCCACCGTCAATCCTTGCGCAGGGCTTACAGATAAAAGTCGATTTGTTTGAGGGTCGATTTGTCTGGTTAATTGCCAGCACCCATAAAGACGAAGAAGCCTTGTTTTTTGAGCTATACGCAGAAATCAAGAAAAAAATACCTGAATTATTATTGGTTATAGTACCCAGACATCCAGAGCGCTTTACCGATGTTAAAAAGCTGTGTGAACAGTTTCAGTTAACGGTCGTTATGCGAACTACGGGTGCTAAGATGTCTACAGAAACGGATGTTTATCTGGTTGATACGATGGGTGAATTGAAAGTGCTGTATGCCGCAGCAGATGTTGCTTTTGTGGGTGGCAGTATGGTGCCGACCGGCGGACATAATATTCTGGAGGCGGCCGCAGTCGGCGTTCCTGTTATGTTTGGGCTGCACATGGAAAACTTTAAAGAAATAGCTCGCGGCGTGCTAAGTCATGATGCAGGCATTCAATGTCAAAATAAAGACGATCTGGTTAATACCATTTTATTGTTGTATCAACAACCTGACTAC
>CAIMDR010000462.1 GCA_903839795.1 uncultured Methylococcaceae bacterium
GACGACCTACCTATGCTTCGATAGCTGGGAACACCTGCTCGATTTCATGCTGGAAGGCTGGTCTTATAAACCGGAAAGTCGAATCGCTTGCTCCCCCGAAAGCTGAAACAGGGTAGGTTTTGGCCATAATGAGAATTGCTGGCCGAGCAGAGCAAAAATCTGTTGGCGTATTTTTTCGGGTACGGACTCTTCGTCGATATGTCCCATCTTGGCCTCAGCCAGAATTTCCGGCTGAAATTGCCCTTCGATGGGTGATACCAAACCAATACGGGTATAGCGGTTGACATCCATAAACCGCAAAGCGCAAAACCGGTTAAACCAGATATAAGCAATCTTTTCGATCATCTGTTCTTTGCCGTGCTCGCTGATCTGTTCTTCAAGCTTCTTGATGGCCGCCGAGTTCTCACGCCGTGCCGCACTATCTTCTGTCAGCACCAAAGCTAGCTTGCTTGAAACCTGATCAATCAGACTGCGGCGGGCATATTGGGCGAATTTTTTTAGTTTTGCGGTATCCATTGTATTTATAGTCCAGCCAACTGATTAAACTGCAGATGGTGTGGCCAATCCACTTTCATGGCTTTATCTGGTGAATCATGTATGGGGCTATTCTTGGTAATTCTGGTTTTTTTCTTTGCAATACTCGTATGGCCAATGCTTATAAAACGGTGCTCGTAGCCATCCAGGAAGCTGTTTTCTTTCCAGAACGATTTGCCAATTTCCTGACAATATTTCACAAAGCACTCAGCTCCAATCAACTGCTTAACTATCTGTTCCCAATTGTCCTTGGTTCTTTTAATTTCAATATATAGAATGCACTTTTTTTCCAAGCTGATAATTACATAATCGGCACGCTTGCATTCACCATTAGAGCCATTAAAAATATCGTCAGGTGACCTAAAAGCATCCACTTTAATAACCAAGGTGTCTGAAGGAAGGTTTCGGATCGTTGCCGATGAGTCTGGGGCTTGTGGCTCATGAAGCGTAACGAATGCCTTACCATATTCTTCCTGAAGTTGAACACGCGCAGTTTCTTTAATCATTTGAGTAAGAATTTCCATATCCGGCATTATGCGTCCCCTCCCCAAACAATCTCGTCCTGAATACGATTCATATCTTCAATGGTTTTATCAAAGCTTCTGGCTTCTATACCCATTTTCGGGTCAATATCTGCCTGAACAAAAGTCTGGCAACTGGTTTTCCGTTGCGCACCATCGATTTTAATCATGGCTTCTTCTGCGATATAAACACGCACCTTATTAGCACTCAGGAGTTCATCCTCCCTATATCCTTCACGCTCTGCGAATTTTTTAAGTCGGGGGCTGTCTTGATTGAGCATAATTAACGTGTTTAGCTCTTTAATAATGTAATCACTATGTGTAGTGATAAACACCTTGATGCCAAGGTTTACCAGTTGAGAAAAAAGCCGTGCAACACGCCTTTGATTTTCCGGATGCAAATTAAGCTCCGGCTCATCTACCATGAGTAAATCACCGGGGGCAGCAACATGGCGTAGATAAAAACCAATATCTAATAACGAACGAACAGCACTTGAACTTTCGTCCATTGTTAGTTTTACACGCTTGCCTTTAGGAACAAAGTAAAGCTCGTCGTTTTTGGTAACGAGGTACTCTCCACCAATGATGCCCGCAAAATCATTTAAAATTTTCGGATGTTGTTTCGCAATAAAACTGTCTTTTTTTGCCAGCGTTTCCAGTTGTCTTGTGAAATCAACATTGGATTTAACGGGTAATGCGTAATCGGAATACACTTTTGAGAGTAAATCAAAAGGATTGATATCTTTTTCTATGTATCTCATTTCTTCTAAAATACGGTTCCTCGCGAAATTCAGTTCTTTTCTAAATATTGCCGCACCGGTTCTCTCAGCACTGGCAATAAACGGTTTTGGAAAAAGACGTCCAAAAAGGATCTCTTTTAAGGCTTCACCTATAATCTTTCTAATAACTTCCTGAGGAATTTTTAGCTTTTCTTTTTCAACGAGAAGAAAAATGGTGATCAAAGGAGAATCAACTTTTTTTGATATGGAAAATAACTGAGTTTTTGCCGCCCCCATTGTTCGTTCAAAAGCTTGGTTAGGGTCTATATCACTTAAATCCAGAACTACTGCGAACTGACTTTCTGAGAAGTGTTTTTCAGAGGAAGCAAAAACGTGCGGCAATTGTTCTGTGAAAGCGTTACAGCCGTTTTCAAGAATCTTGGTTGCATTATTAATGTAGTCTTTAATATCTAGCTCGATTGAACCATCTTCCAACAGTTGGCGGACATCATCATCGGGGATATTAATTGAAAAAACATCACGCCAATACGACAGAAATCCAAATAGCGCATAGGTAGCATAAGTTTTTCCTGAGTTATTGCCACCGCAAATGATCGTCATCTCGCCAAGAGTGAATTCAGCTTGCTTTAGCGCACCGAGGTTTTTAATTACAATTTTCATAAATCTATATCTCTTTAAATTTGAATTCGTTTACCGCTACGAATCTCTGCAAGCAGTGCTTCACGCATGGAGACCAAATAGCGATCGACATCCGATTCATCCGCAAGCCAGGCCTTATCGAAGGTGACCAGAACCGTCCGACTGGGAACATATTCAATTTGGGGCACAGGCTCAACCACTACCGGCTTAGTGCCGGCATCTGGCTCAGTCACTTGGTTCACATCGTTTTTATCTAATGGCGGCTTTGGAACAGGCAGTGCCCAAGCCGTCATTTTGGATAGCAAGCGTTGATACTCTGCTTCCTCGAAACATCTTAAGGTATCGCGAATAACGGCAATCAATTTTTGCCGCTCTACCGTCTGGATAAATTCATTGAAAGGCTGTGAAATTTGCGCTTGTTGCTCCACTGATAATGCCATGTATTCTGCCATACCGCATAAGCGCTCTTGCAGTGTAAGCGTTGCGGCTTTGGCCCGATTAATTTCTGCTTCTATCTGCGAAGTGACCTTGACTTGTAGGGCATCAACCAGCTGTTTGACTTGTTGCATCCGGTTGTTTTTAAAACATTCCGGATCGGCCAGTAATTCAATGATCTGAGACGAGTCATTACCTTCGAGGTAAGAAAAATTGGCTTCCTGTGCCTGCACAAATTGCTGGGCACTATCAAAGATGGCTTTCTGCGGCCCGCTCATAAACTTGCGCACCGGATCGATGACCTTTTCTTTCAAGTCAAGCAACTCATCTTCCTGGCGCAACAAATCAGTTAAATACCAAGCGTAAGATTTACCGCTAAGTTCCTTTAGCTTCTCATGAACCGGAGTCAAGGCATTTAAAAAGGGATATTGAGATTGCTGGATTGCCAGCGGAGCCAGCTTATTAATGAGTTCCTGCAAGGCTTCGCCGGTTTCTTTGCCCAGAGCCTTTGCCTCATTGGCGCGTGGCTGGGAGTCGAAGAAGTCTTCATAAAACTCTTTGAGGTTACGCACTTGTGAGCCGGTAAAATCAACTTGTGGCTCCAGTACGATATTGCCTTGTTCGCGGCTGTTGCGTAGTGTTCGTTCCAGCTCGTCGTCTTCAAGAATATTGCCATCGGTTCTTACTTCAACCTTACCTCTCGCGCACAAGTCGGCAAGGATGCAAAGCACGGCGGCGTAGTACCAGCCATAGGGTTTGCGCTCGAACTTCTCCAGCACACCTTTTAACGTGGTGCGAATGCCGCTACGGTTGTTGCTTTGGATAAAGGCCAGTAATTCCTGTTCTGATTCTGCCAAGGGGATGGCATCGTTACCCAATAAACTATCTTGCGAATGCTTAAGATACTTGCCAACATCATTTTCTGTATAAGTAATTCCGCGTAACATGCGTAAGTTGGGATAAGCTCGGGTAATAAGTTCATGAAATCCGCGATTGATTCGGGTTTGTGGATCGTCACCACCAACATCTATTTCACTGCCTGCCACATAAAGTCTGGCTTTGCCTAACAAGGTTTGTGTGCGTTGCTGTAGCTGCGCATAACGTTCTCTATTTTGAAAACCCTTATCGGCAAGAATGCGTTTAATA
>CAIMDR010000463.1 GCA_903839795.1 uncultured Methylococcaceae bacterium
AGTAGAGTTGATGTCAGGTTGCAATCATTGCCTTATGGCCATGTAGCTAATGACAGTGCAACAGCCTATGAGTACAGGCGACTGCTTGATGAAAAGGCTAGGCTGTTAAATTTGGTGGCAGGGTATTAGGATTTAGTGCGGCAATAGATCGCTGGAAAATTGCGAGGGTAATTTTATTTATCTTTTTAGGTAAACTAATTTACCCAAAAGGTAAAGTTCATGGTAAACTTATTTCGCATTAAAAAACAGCTTGCACCGATTTTGATTGAGGGCTATGATTTGCACCGTTGTCACCTCATTGTGGCGATATGGCTTAGACTCCATAAATCAAAAGGCGCAAACCGCCTAGTAGCGGTTTTTTTATGCGCAGCATTCAGCACGTCATTATGTCGGGCTGAGTGAGGTAGCCTTAGGGCTTGCCGGTTACGATTAGCCGGTAGTCTAACCTTACTCAGCCTGACACCCTCTGTTTAGACTCATGGTGTCGGGTTTTACTTAAACAAAAGGAAAATCTAATGACAAATCTACAAATCACATCCCAAGATTCACTTCAAACAATGTCTTCAATTGAAATTTCAAAGTTGACAGGCAAGCTACATAAAAACGTAATTAGAGATTGTGAAAATCTCATACAAGAGTATCAAAAAATGTTTGATTTGCTTGGCTCAGATTTGAGCAGTCTAATTAAAACAAGCACTTATAAAGACTTAAACAATATTGATCGTCCTTGTTATGAATTATCAAAACAAGCAACTTTAGACTTAATGACGGGCTATAGCTTGCCACTACGTCACGCAATTAATAAGCGCTGGCAAGAGCTAGAAAACAAACCAAAACTTCCAGCAAACTACATTGAAGCGCTTCAATCCTTAATTGAATCTGAAAAAGTTAAACAATCCGCGCTCGATCAAATAGAAACCGACAAGCCTAAAGTCGAATTTGCAATGGCTATTAAAAATAGCAAAGGACTATCTACGGTTAGCGATCTTGCAAAGTGCTTAGGCATTGGTAGAAATCGTATGTTTTATAAGTTGCGAGACCACAGCTACTTAATGAAAAGTAATGAGCCTTATCAGCGCTTTATTGATTCAGGTATTTTTAAGTATTTGCCAGACGATCCTTTTGTTGACGCTTCTGGTAGGTCTTATCAAACCTATACAACGTACATTACCGGCAAAGGGATGATTGTTTTAGAGAAAAAATTTAGAAGCGAGAATAAAAATGGCTTAGTTATTATAAATGGCGATGTGCGTTATGATCACTAATATAGCTAAGATTGATACCATTGCTAAAAACGATATGGCAGAGTTTGCTTGTAAGCTGGACGAAGTTATCAAAGTCTCTAAACATGACAAAGCCATGAAGATGCTGCTTGTTTGGTTGAGAAAGGATTATATAGCTATCTGGGACGAGATCGAGGGCTTGGTAGAAGAGGGATAGCGGATATAGCAATTACAGCGCCCCTTATATCTAAAATAAGGGGCGCTGTTAATTTAGTTTGTGGTAAAAATATAAAATAGTGCGGCGGCTAAGGCCATCATCGTAACGGCGTTGAACATGTCAAGCTTATCCATGACTATGGCGTGGCACTTAACTAGCTCCTGATTAGCGATTGCAAGCTTCTCTAGCTGTCCTTCGTGAAGCGCTTGTTTCTTTACTGATTCAGCTAGAGAAACATGCTGATAATGTCTTATTCTTTCCAAGACTTCGTCGTATTTAACTAGCTTTCCATTGGTTGTTTGCTCAAGTGGCCCAAACTTTCCTAAGCCTTGATTGTAGCGAAGGATGTTTTTTAGTGGGCTGGTCAAGTCAACCTTAATTGTTATTTCTGACATATTCAAAAGATAAATTTAACAAGTAGGCAGAAAATTATTATGGCGGCGACAATAAGTACCTTTTGTGTCTCTAATAAGCCCTCCTCAAAGTCATGCCAATGATCTTCAAAGCTTTCAATTGGGTTGTTTTTTTTACTCATTTTTTCTCCTAAATTATTATTGTTTTTAATTCGTTTCCTCTTGCTCCAAAAAGAAGGCGCTATGTAAGCCGCCTTTGAGTTACGGAGACAACCTATGAGGAGATTGTTTGGTTACATGGCTTTCGCCATCGTGTAGAAAATTTGCTTCCCTGCCTTTCGCCTTATCTTTCCTTGATAGGCTGGTTTATTGCCAGTGTTCCAAGAGTCAGCTCCATGAGCTATATCACTCTTTTCATTTAAGGCCGTTGCTGCAATCGCCTTAAAGTAAGGTCTTAATTCTGCTGGTATGGATCTTGAGGCATGCACCTCTTTTTTGTTAATTAAAGCGCATATAGATTTAGATCCGGCTCTGTTGACAGCGGCCCTTGCTGTTATTGCCAGAGACTCTAAGCTTTCGCCCCTAGATTCACTATGAATGATCATCATTAAGCATTCAGTGCTACTCGCAGCACTTAGGTTTGGTAGTAATGCTGCCATCACGACCAGCCATTTCACAAGACCGCCTCTAAAACTTTTTCTTCGATTAACTCAATAAACAGATTGCTTAATAATTCAAGAGCAAGATCAACGCCCTTAATCTTTACTTCAGTTAGGCATACGCTTTCAGGGCAGCCTGGATAAGTGCGCGTCTGATGCTCTTTAGGCTGATGATCAAACTCGACATCAATATCGATGCCTTTAACGGTGACGTTTAAAGTCTTTGCCTTCATGGTCTTGATCCTATAGAGGCTGTGGCGAAATCGCCCTTTCTAAAAGTAGCGTAGCAATTGGCTATGTCATAAATGACTGATATCCAGCCATGCCTAGAGAGCTTTCCGCATTCCAATATAAATTGACGCTCTTTCTCTCTCTTAGTCACTCCTCCCCCTTATCATCAACCAATGACATAGCGGATACTGTCATGTTAA
>CAIMDR010000464.1 GCA_903839795.1 uncultured Methylococcaceae bacterium
CAATCAAACGCAAGCCGGGGATACTTTTCAGCGCCTCCATTGCGTAAACCAGTAATTCATGCTCATAACGCGCGACATTATGGATACCAATTTTGGTCAGGTATTCAAGCGCCGCCCCCAAACCTACAGCATCCGCAATGTTGCCGGTACCGGCTTCAAAGCGGGCAGGAGCAGGCTGGAAGGTGGTTTTTTCAAAAGTCACGTCATCAATCATGTTACCGCCGCCTTGCCACGGTGGCATGGACTCCAGTAACTCGGCTTTGCCATAGACCGCACCAATACCGGTTGGGCCGAATATTTTGTGCCCCGAAAATACACACCAATCACAATCCAGCGCTTGCACATCAACCTGCAAGTGCGAAACGGATTGAGCTGCATCCAGCAAAACACGGGCGCCAACACGATGCGCCATGGCAATGATTTCCTGCGCCGGTGTTACCGTACCAAGGGCGTTGGAGACATGCGTGAACGACACCAGTTTGGTACGGGAACTCAGCAACTTCTGATATTCACCCAGTAACACCTGACCATTATCATCAACCGGCACTACGCGCAATTTTGCACCGGTCAATTCGCACAGTTGTTGCCACGGCACAATATTGGCATGATGCTCCAACCAAGTAACAATGATCTCGTCACCGGCAACCAGATTTTGCTGTCCCCAACTTTTGGCAATCAGATTGATCCCCTCAGTGGTGCCACGAACAAAAATAATCTCCCCGGAAGACGACGCATTCAAAAAATGCGCAACCGTATCGCGGGATTTTTCATACGCATCGGTTGCCCGTGCAGCCAGTTCATGTGCCGCACGATGAATGTTGGAATTTTCGTGCTCATAAAAGTACGAAACCCGATCAATCACCACCTGAGGCTTTTGGGTGGTCGCCGCGTTATCCAACCAAGCCAACGGATAACCGTTGACCCGTTCTTGTAGAATCGGAAAATCTCGACGCACGGCATGGACATCAAAAGGCGGATGCGCCGAAGCAAGCCCTGGCGCATTAAAACCACCGTTTTTTATCTCATCCAGAAAATAAAACGATGAGCCCGACCCTGTGCTTTCTGACGTGCTTCCGGAAGACGTCGACAAAGGTGCAAAAAACTTTAGCAACTCCGCTTCACCCGGCAATCCATAGACTTCGGGTGAAAGACCCGCAATCAATGAAGCATCCAGATTAGCAAAGGAGCTTGCCAAACCGGGCGTTGCCGTCGAAACGGGAAGACCTGAAATGGAACCCGCTGACGTTGGATTGACGGCAAAAAGCTTTTGCAATTCGGCTTCAAAAACCTGCGGAGAAAACCCCGTATCCGCTGATTTTTTAGCCGCAGCCTGTGCTTCAACCGTTATGTCTTGTGCCGACGGAATACCCGAAACTGAACCGGCATCAAGATTTCCGGAAGGAATGCGAGAAACCAGTAACTGTTGTAATTCAGCCGCTCCGGGCAAGCCAAAGTCATGCGGAAAAATACCCGACAACACGGACTTGTCAAGACCGGCAAAAGACGACGGCAAGCTTGGCGCTGAATGCGTATTGCCCAAAACCAAACCGGTATCAAGACTGTCAGGAACACTCTCGAAAGATGGCTGACGCGGCGCAAACAATTGCCGCAATTCCACCTCACCCGGCAAACCAACCGCTTGCGGTGCAATACCGGTTACCCCGGAATGACCCAAGCCAGCCAAAGGCGAAACCGCTCCGCCAGACGCTGCCGAAGTCCCAATACCCAGCCGTGAACCATCACAAGGCAACGCTGAAAACAGCTCGTTGGCAAGTTTGGTTAAATAATCGACATCCGGCAACGATGCAGCCCCTGAATTTTCCGTAAAACCTGATTGCGCTAGATTGGCTTGATCAAATTCACTTGTAATCATGGTACTTGCCCACTTCGACATTCTCGAGCACACCGAGCGCATCATCAGTCAACACAGCCAGCGAGCAATACAGAGAGATAAGATAAGAGGCAATCGCTTTGTGATTGATGCCCATAAAACGGACAGAAAGCCCCATGCTCAGTTCGCCGGTCAGATTCGGTTGATAAAGACCGACTACACCTTGACGACTTTCACCGGTACGTAACAATAAAATATTGGTTTTACCATTAATTACTTTAACTTTATCAGAAGGAATCAAAGGTAAGCCGCGCCACGTCATAAACTGTGAACCGAACATCGTGACGATAGCAGGTGGAACCCCGCGACGGGTACATTCACGACCGAAAGCAGCGATTGCAAGTGGATGCGCCAGGAAAAATGCAGGCTCTTTCCAAACGCGGGAAATGAGTTCATCCAAATCATCCGGCGTGGGTGCGCCGGTACGCGGCTGTACTTTAAACCCCGGCGCAACGTTGTTAAGCAAGCCATATTCGGCGTTGTTAATCAGTTC
>CAIMDR010000465.1 GCA_903839795.1 uncultured Methylococcaceae bacterium
ACTTGGAGCACCGCGCCCAATTGGATGCGGAAATGCTGGGTTTTGGCAAACAACTGACCATCGAAGCCGGCACCGATAATATTCTCGGTATCGAAATCAATGAATACGCCGCCGAATTGGCACGGATTACCGTGTGGATTGGTGAGATTCAATGGTGCCAACGCAACGGCAGGCCGATTAACCTTAATCCGATATTGCACAGTTTGGAGGGCATTCAACACCGGGATGCCTTGCTAAATGTTGATGGGACGGAAACTGAGTGGCCGCAAGCGGATGTGATTATTGGTAATCCACCGTTTTTGGGCGGCAGTAAAAAGCGTGGTGAATTAGGTGACGACTATTTTAAGGCGCTGGCGAAAGCCTATCCCAAGCAACGGGTGCCGCCCGGTGCCGATTTGGTCTGCTATTGGTTTGATAAAGCGCGACTGCAAATTGAACAAGGCCAAGCCAAGGCGGCGGGGCTGGTCTCGACCAACTCGATACGCGGCGGTTCTAATCGCGTGGTGTTGGATAATATCTGTCAAATGCTGCCCCCTTCGACTGCGCTCAGGATAGGCATTTTTGAGGCATGGCCGGATGAAGAGTGGTTTGATTCTGGAACAGCCGTACGGGTATCGTTGGTATGTTTTGGTGATTCTGGCTTGGCAACAACACAGCTGGCAGGTGAGCAAGCAGCCTTGATTCATGCCGACTTGACAGCGGGTGATGGCGAGGTGGGGATGGATTTGACAACTGCAAAGTCGATTAATGAAAATTTAGTCGTTTGTTTCATGGGCGCATCAAAAAAAGCGCCTTTTGATATTGATGGCGCTCTGGCGAGAGTTTGGCTTTCACAACCTAATCCCAATAATAAGTCTAACCATGACGTTGTTCGTCCACTTTGCAATGCGATGGATCTGACTCGACGTAACGGTGATCGCTGGATTATTGATTTTGGTGCAGCCATGAGTGAAGTTGATGCCAGTCTATTTGAATCGCCGTTTGAATATGTTGTAAAGTATGTAAAGCCAATACGCGAAAGCAACAATCGTGAAACTTATAGAAAATATTGGTGGCGGCATGGCGAGCCACGAGTTGGTATGCGTTCTGCGTTGATGAGGTTGCCTCGCTACATCACTACTCCTGCTGTTGCTAAGCACCGCGTTTTTATCTGGATGGATAGGGCAATTCTCCCCGATCAAGCGTTACTGGTTATCGCCCGCTCAGATGACACCACCTTCGGCATCCTCCATTCCCGCTTTCATGAGTTATGGTCACTGGGACTGTGCTCGTCACTTGAAGACCGGCCTCGCTACACTCCGACTACCTGCTTTGAAACCTTTCCATTTCCGCAAGGCTTAAGTCCCAAGGACACAGCACCCAAAACAGAATCTGAAAAATCAGCAATGGGATATCTACCACTATCGACTGAAAGTCTAAACGAAAGCGCCATAATGCCTGTCATCCCGTTTAGTGAACCGACTCCGGCCAGCATTGCCGAGGTAACTCAACACCCCCACGCCCAAGCCATTGCCAACGCCGCTTTCAATCTAAACCAACTGCGTAACAACTGGCTAAATCCGCCGGAATGGGTGGATTGGGTCATTACCCCGGAAGAAGAAACAGCCGGTTTTCCTAAACGTCCGGTCGCCAAACCCGGTCATGAAGCCGATTTAAAAAAGCGCACCCTGACCAATTTGTATAATCTCAAACCTCATTGGCTAACCCATGCCCACCAAATTCTTGATAAAGCCGTTGCCAGTTCATACCGTTGGGATGATTACACACCGGAAATGACGGATGCAGAGTTATTGCAACGTCTGTTAAAATTAAATTTGACCCGCGAGTAACAGCAACGTAGGGGCAATCCCTTGCGGTTGCCCCAAGGACAAAGTAGGAGTGACGGGGTTTGCAACCCCGTCACTCACGTTTTGAGC
>CAIMDR010000466.1 GCA_903839795.1 uncultured Methylococcaceae bacterium
ACAGTCGTTAATCATGCCGGAAACGCGTGTTCTCGCTTACGCTTGAAAAGCCTTATTCCGGCCTACCTCTATTGGTCGTTATGTTGCTGGTTATCTAGTGCCTATAAAGTCAAGGTAAGAAAACTTGAAGATCGAGTTTAATAGTATTTTCCATAATGAGAAGAGCTGGGGGCACATTGTTATCCATGTTTAATGGGGATTCACCGGTCTGGTTCGCATCCAAGCGGACTATTTTAGAACACTGGGGCTTTGTGTATTCGCCATCAGTGAAAACGGGACGATGAATCCGACTACCTCCACCCAACCGACAAACAGAGATAGAAAATTATGAATTTGACTCACCCCCATTCTGGTGATTACCTTGATTGCCTCTCCAGCTTCCCGCATTATCTCGGTAACGCTTGGCGCGAGCTTGCCCCCGGTCGAGGCTATTTTGGTGATCCTTCCCATTTGGAAGGGGGGATCAGAGCCATGGGTAACGTGGTCTACGTGGCCGGTCTGCTGGCAGGAGACCCGCACTTTAGCCCGGCTCCCGGCGCTACAGATCGTGCTTGGCTGTTGGCGAAGGCACGCGCCAGTCTGGCCTACATGACCCATGGCCATGTCACTGGCGATTCCACCTGCGGCGATGGCCAAAAGTGGGGCGGCGTCTGGCAGTCGGCTTGGTGGACAACCCGGATGGCCTTAGGCGCACGGCAGATATGGGCCGAACTAAATCCGGCCGAACAAGCGGAAGTGGAGCGGGTAGTGGTTTTCGAAGCCGATTTGCAGCTTCCGCGCATCGTGCCTTCCGGCCTGGCCGAAGACACTAAAGCTGAGGAAAATGCGTGGGACTCGGAAATTCTGGCGACAGCTGTCGCCTTGTTTCCTGATCATCCCCATCGGGCACTGTGGTGGGAAAAATTGTCCGAATTTGCTTATAATACTTTTTCAATCGCCACCGACCGTTACGATTCCCGACTTGCCGAGGGCCGACCGCTCAAGGAGCGGGTTTACACGGTCAATCTCTACAGTGACTTTACCCTGGAAAACCATGGAGCCTACCACTTTTGCTACGTAGCAAGCCCGCTTCATTCATTCGCTTGGGCCAGTTACGCACTGCTTGAAGCCGGTATCACGCCACCAGAGGCGCTGTACCATCATGTTGCCGATGTCTGGAAAATAGCCAAGCCGACTTTTCTTCGCGACCGCTTCGCCTATGTCGGCGGTCAAGACTGGGCGCGCTACACCTATGGCAATTATTTCATCGTACCGGCGCTGGTTTGGTTGCAATCACATCTTGATGATCCTGATCTGCGTGCCATTGAAACGGCGCGTTTTCGTTGTCTCAGAGAGGAACAGGCCGAAAATAATGACGGTTCGTTCTTTGGAAAAAGATTCACACAGCCTGATTATTTCGGCCAGCCGGCCAAGTACGAGACCGATTGCTATGCCAACATGGCCTTGGCCTATCAGTTGCATCGTCTGGCGGGAGCGGCTTTAAAAGACAACACGACTCCGCTTGAAGCACCGGCTGACCCGTTGGTCTGGCAGAGTCAGCCTGAAGTTTTGCCGCTGAGCGGCAGGTTGGTGAGTCAAGAGAGTGGCATCGCCTATGTCAGGACGCCGAAACTTTTCGCCTCTTTCTCATGGAAAACACTCACTGAACCCGATCCTATCGCGCTATTTATTCCCGTCGGCCGAGAAGAGCTGGCTGAATGGCAGCCGGGCAACCTGTTTGGCCGGTTAGTGTTGCCAGGCGCTCCACCTTCAGCCGTTTGGATAAGAGCAATGCGTGAAGAAGGTGCCGGCTTTCGTATAGCCGGTACCGTTATTTATCGTGGCCGCAATGGACAAATACTATTTACCCAAGAACTGGAATACGCAGTTGACCCCGAAACAGGAACCGCTCAGATACGCTCGTGCTTTACGGCCGTTCAAAAAATCTGGATTCAGCGAGTTGAAGGACTTCGGCTGGCAATCGTCAATGATCGTTGGAACGGGTTCGGACTCGACCTACATCACGTCAACGGTACTCTACCGCTTCATTTTGACCCCGAACGGCGACCATTTTGGTTACGCCGCCGCGACATTCCAAGTCGCGTCGTCCGAAAAATCCTCAGGGAAACCTTGCGGGACGGTTCGCGACTAAAGCTGCCCGGCCGCTGGGTGAACGTTGACGGTGCTTATGGCATCATTGCTACGGGCAAAGAACCGCAAAGCTTTGAGTTGTACCAACCGATCGGCAGGAATTTACCTGACGGAAGCCTCCATTTTGAGTTATTGTTTTGCCCCTTGCGTTTTGAGAACCGGACTTTTGCGCCAGGGGAGGAAATCCTGAATGTCGAATTTACCCTAGTGGCCGGAGATGCCGATGCCACTAGAAAACTAGCGGAATCCTTACTATGAATACTAATGAATGGGGCTGGAATCTGCATCGTTTGGCTATCGACCGTTTGGGGTGGCAGCAGCCGTTTGGAAAAAAGCCCGGCTTGAAGAAAATGTTGTTCATCACTGAGAACGATCCGCTCTGCCTCATGCAGTTTTTTCCTTTCTGGCACTACAGGACGGAGTTGGCTCGCCGTTTTCATATTGAGGTTCGGGAGTTACCTTTATCCCAATTCCTTGCGGGCAAGAATACCTACCGAGATGTCGATGCAGTCTGTTTCCAGACTTGGTTCGACTTGACACCCGAGGCCGTAAGAGACATCGCGGTTCGAATGCGTCGCTCTTTTCCCGATGCCAGGCTGGCCTATTTCGACTGGTTTGCACCCACCCATATCCGCTACGCTGAAGCTCTGGACGAGTACATAACGGTCTATGTCAAAAAACAGGTACTCCGAGATCGAAGTCAATACGAAATTCCCGTTCGTGGAGACACCAATCTATCTGACTATTACGCCCGGCACTTTAACCTCGAAGGCCATCCTCCCCTACGTTTTAATTTACCGCCGAATTTCTGGCAAAAGTTCTGGCTAGCCCCCCATTTTGCTTTTTCGCCCCACATGATGACGCTTTTTCAGCGTGAATTTCCGAAAGGATCGCGCCACATCGATCTCCATGCCCGAATTGCCGTCAAGGGTTCCGAATGGTATACACGAATGCGCCAGGACGCTCTGGACACGACCTTGGCGCTTGAAGGAAAAATACAAGTGGTTTGCCGAGGACGGGTTGACCGGGATGCCTATTTTAAAGAGCTTTATCAGTCCAAACTGTGCTTTAGTCCCTTCGGCTACGGCGAGGTCTGCTGGCGGGACTTTGAAGCCATGTTCACCGGGAGTCTCCTGCTCAAACCGGATATGTCTCATATTGATTGTTATCCGGAAGCTTTCTTCCCGAATGAAACCTATGTACCTTTAGCGTGGGATCTGTCCGATTTTGAGGACAAGATTAGGTATTACCTGGAACATGAGGATCAGCGAGTAGCCATCGCTCAACGCGCCTTTGAACACCTGTCTGAATATTTTCGGGAACATCGTTTTCTTAAAGATATAGAACCGCTGTTGGAACAATTGAAAATTCTGGATTAAGCTTAGGAATGTGTAACGATATCCGTGTCTTAAGTCTCGACTATGCCCCGTATTAAGTTGGTAGCCGCAGTATTGGAATCAGACTCGATTGATGAAAGTCTTCAAACGTTTCGGTCGGGATTACAAACCCCGACCAGCATAAATGTCGAGTGTCAGCATCTGCTTTAATCGTGAGTTATCTTTTCTGAAATCTAAAGGGGCGAAGCAATTGCCCAACGATACCGACTGATAATATTTCATTAATACCATAGCGTGTGGGCCAACTTTGCTTAGGGAGATAATAAGTGCCGAAAAGCTTATCTACCCAAGGCAGCATGGCTGAATAATTTTTGTTGATGAATGCTTTGCCATCGTTGGTATGATGCCAGTGGTGAAAGTCGGGGGTCGAGATGAACAGCTCAAGCCAACCGAAGCGCCAGCGCACATTGGCATGAATGAAAAACCCCCAAATTGTACCGGTCAGAATAACCAGCAAGGGTACTAAATCCATCTGATTGGTCACGGGTTGAGCTAAACCTAACAAATACATGGGGATAAAGCCACACAAACGGGTAAAAACTTGATCCAGCGGATGGGCGCGGGTATTCACCAGCCAGTCAAGCTGTTCTGCGCTGTGGTGAACGGCATGAAAGCGCCATAAGAGCGGGACTTCATGCATCCAGCGGTGCGCCCAATAAGAGCCCATTTCGCCAACGACCATGGCCGCAGCGAAACGAACCCCTAGCGGCAAACCGGCAACCCACTCATGTAATCCGCCAGGCACAATACCATGCAGTGCTAGTGCAAGCATGGACATGGGCACAACCAAAAGCAATTTAGGCAAAAGGCCACTAAGAAAAAAATAGGTTAAATCGGTAAAAAATGCTTTACGGAAGATTTTTTGCGGACGTAAGGGGTACAGATTTTCCAAGGGGACAAAAATAATCATGATGATCAGCAGCCAGATAGACAACCTGAAGACATCAATGGCAAAGACGGTGAGATGCAGTTGTTGGAGTATTTCCATGATCAACCCAAAAAAGATGTTTACAAAAAAATCGGTGGCCGTCTACTAAACGACCCCCGCCTTTTATTGGGCAGTCAATTACGCGTTGGCAAGGATTTGCTTCAGGCTGCGTCTTTTGATGAACGCCAAAATACCTGTCGCCATTAGCCAAAAGCTTCCAGGGACTGGAACTGGAGCTAGTTTCATGGAAACGCCGTCAAGAAGAACAAATGGCGGTTGTCCCCACGGTGATCCCAGCGCCATAAAGCCCAGCAATTCACTTGACTGCGTAGCTGTGAAAGTCATGGTTTGCTGCATCCATGGAACGAAGCCATGACTGGCATTGTTCATCAGTTGTGAAAAGTGAGTTTCACCACCGATAAGAACTTCAGTTTTGCTGATCTCATTAGGAACACTTCCATCGGGGAGTTTAATCGTATTTGTGTCAATCGACGAGAGCGTGCCGCCCAAAGTCACTTGCCACTGCTCTTTCGTAGCACCAGTAAACCCATATAGCTGCCCTGCTGCTTGATAAAAAGTCAGCTCATACTTTTGGCCGGCCGTCAGTCCTGAAACTGACTGATAAAGAGCAGCAATTCTCATTATGGCATCAATCGGCTAAAATAGCAGGCTGACTTTACCGATGAGACCAATTTATGAGCGCCCCTTTTGGAAAAAATGCATTGAGCCTTAGCGATGTGACCAAGCAAATGCGTACTGTTTTCGAAACCTTCACCGATTCGCGAACTGGAAAGAATTCGAATTATAAGATGACTGACGCTGGATTGAGTGCTTTTTCAGTATTTTTTATGCAAAGCCCCTCTTTTTTGGACTTTCAGCGGACAATGCAAGAGACGCAAGGGAAAAATAACGCCCAGACCTTGTTTGGTGTTTTTAAAATACCGTCAGATAACCATATCCGCGACCTGCTTGATGGGGTAGAGCCAACAGAGGTGTATCCGCTATTTGATTTTGTTTTTAACGGTTTTCAGCGTGCGGGTGTAATCGACTCCTTTCGCACAAAAGACAATCGGTTGCTGCTGGCGTTGGACGGAACACACTATTTTTCATCACAAAAGCTACACGGCTCATGCTGTTCATGCAAAACCCACAGCAGCGGTAAAACAAGCTATTCACACACGGTAGTGACGCCGGTTTTAGTTAATCCTGGCAACAATAAAGTTATTTCATTGGCCCCAGAATTTGTGTGCCCACAGGATGGTCATGCAAAACAGGATTGCGAAATCAATGCCTCATTGCGCTGGCTGGAAAGGCAGGGTAGCCAGTTCGCCGCGCTGGGCACTACCGTGCTCGGCGATGATCTTTACTGTCACGAGCCATTTTGTCTAGCGTTACTGAAGAAAAAATTGGAATTTATTCTGGTCTGTAAACCCGACTCGCATAAGACTTTATACGAATGGGTTGATGACCTGGATCGTAATGGTGTAGTTAAAACAGTGGTCTGCAAGCGCTGGACAGGCAAACGCCAAGAAATAGACACCTATCGTTACGTTAACACTGTGCCTCTGCGCGATGCTGACGACGCATTAATGGTGAACTGGTGCGAAATCACTACGCGGACAGAAGACGGTAAAGTCATTTATCACAATGCTTTCGCCACATCCTTGGCGATTAACGATGCTAACGTTATCGAAGTGGTCGCTTCGGGTCGCGCCAGGTGGAAGATTGAAAACGAAAACAATAACACGCTGAAAACTAAGGGCTATAACTTCGAGCACAACTTTGGTCATGGTAAACAGTTTTTGTCTTCTTTGCTGGCAACGCTGATCTTACTTGCCTATTTGATACACACGATGTTGGATTTGATGGATGATAAATTTTGCCTGTTACGTCAGAAGCTATCTTCACGTAGGCGTTTGTTCGATGATATGAAAGCCCTGACGACCTACCTATGCTTCGATAGCTGGGAACACCTGCTCGATTTCATGCTGGAAGGCTGGTCTTATAAACCGGAAAGTCGAATCGCTTGCTCCCCCGAAAGCTGAAACAGGGTAGGTTTTGGCCATAATGAGAATTGCTG
>CAIMDR010000467.1 GCA_903839795.1 uncultured Methylococcaceae bacterium
GGCCTGAATAAGGCTTTTCGAGCGCAAGCGAGAATAAGCGTTTCCGGCACTCGGTACAAGTGTGCCCGTAACGCCACCACACGCTACGCCCTTCGATACGCTCTGAACAGGCTTGGGTGGTCTTATTCCGGCCTGTCACCTATTGGTTGTTATAGCTGTCTCACCAGAATCAATAATTAAAAACTTGAAGATTGACTAATAGCTTGTGGTGTAAATAAAACCGTTTAGTGGATGCAGTTTTAGGTGCGCGATGCACACTCACTTTAGTCCTGACTAAAGTGGGTAGCCTAAGACTTGGCCTGTTATAACAAGCAGTGCTTACAGAACTATTTTTTCTATGGGCGCACTAAAATCTGTAGTGCCTTCCGGGGCTATTACCGCTACTCTAAAATAATATTTACTCATGACGGTTAACCCGGTTAGCTCATAGTTGGCTTGGGTACTGTGGCCGATGGTTACCCATTCACCTTCTGTTATCGGTAAGGTATCTTTAGCCGATTGCCATATATAGGCACCTGCGTTATAAACCGCTTTGGCTGTTAATTTTATGCTACCGCTAACAGGGCCGTCACTAGCGGCCAAAGTTGGTTTTTCACGCGGTGTGGGTTGTTTGGTTTCATCAAAGCCGCTACTTAAAATCGTTGTTTCATCACCGGCAGCCAGTCTATCAACATAAGCTGCCAATAGGCTAAATAAACGATCTGTAGCCACTTCATGGTCGTGCATGTTTGAAATGGCGGTATGTCCACCATCACGAGCGCCGACATAAGCAACTTCCAAGGCATCGACAGCCGCTTTGGCATCGCTTAAAGTGACATCCGGGTTTGGAAAAGCAGGATTGTCTGTCAGCTTTTCAATTACATTTCGATAAAAAAACAATTTTTTGCGGGATGGGTCGTCTTGTAAAATCGATTAATACTTTTATCTTTTTCATATCTGCCCCCTTTAAAAAGGTCAATTAATAAAACGATATTTTTGAATTGCAGCCGACTTATTTTAGATTGTGTGGTTAACGCTGTAAATAAATTATTTTTATTGATGCAGGGTGTAGACAACATTACCACGAATGGCTTACACCCCTCAGTTTGCCTGATTGTCGCAACAAAAGGTGGGTTGCATCCTTGAGCCGACCTGATTGTCGCTACAAAAGGTGAATTGTATCCTTGATCGGGTCTGTTTGTCGCTACAAAAGGTGAATTGCATCCTTGAAATGTCCTGATTGTCGCTTCATAAGGTGGATTAAACCTTTTACCCACCTTGTGAGTGGCTTCACAAGCTGGGTAAAAGCTTTAATTCGGCTGATATGTGATTGAACAAGGTGGGTAAAGGCTTTAACTCGACTGATATGTGGTTGAATAAGCTGTGTAAAGGGTTTAAGTTAACGGATATGTGGTTACACAAGATAAATTACACCTTTAACACGTTCTGTTTAATGTCAAACAGGGTGTGTTACACTGCTAACTCGACCGGTGTGCATGTATACAGAGTGTGCAGGGCAGTGATATACATTTCTGAAAGATCATATTTGTTTGATTTCAAAATACTTTCATAATCTTGAAGCTTGGATACTATCATAATGTTCACTTTTAGTTTTAGTGCATTAACAATTAGATTGTGTGGGCTGATCTGAATACCATAAAAAATAAAATGAGAATGTATAAGCAATTAAGTAGCAGAAATTTACATATCCAAACTAGCAAGCGATCAAATCGATTTATCTGCCTACTATCTAACTAATAAAAAATATGACTATTCCACAAAAAAAACAAGTAACGCTACAAAATGCACCGCTATTCTTACCTCGTTACCTGCAAAAGAAAATTACCGTAACATCCGTTATTCCAGCCCTACATTTAGAAATTATCCAGCGTTGGCAAGACCTTATGGAAGATAAATCACGTAAGCATCTTAAAGGTGAGCGTAAGCTGGAAGGCGATTTGACCACTGATTTTTTTGTACATATCTTGGGTTGGCACAGTAGCACCAGCACGAACCCTACGCTTAATTCGCAATATAGTATTACCAGCGAAGCAAGAACACCTGACATTGCCTTGGGACGCTTCGCCAATAGTCCTGCGGAGATTTTCATTGTCGGTGAATATAAAGGCCCCAAAACTGACCTTGATGTTAAACAAAAAGGCGAAGGCTATCAAAATCGTACCCCGGTTGAACAAGCCCGTAATTATGCAAGCCTCGAATCAAACTGCCAATTTTATCTAGTAACCAATATGACAGAATGGCGGTTATATGCACGTAATAGCAGCCCTGATCGTTATGAACGCTGGTTTCTCTCTGACCTTAGACACCCTGAA
>CAIMDR010000468.1 GCA_903839795.1 uncultured Methylococcaceae bacterium
ATTCTCACTTGCGCTCGAAAAGCCTTATTCCGGCCTACGCTGTTTCTGATATTCAATCTTGTAACTATTCAGTCCCCCTCTTTGAAAAAGAGGGGTTAGGGGAGATTTGTTAAATAAATCCCCCTCAATCCCCCTTTTTCAAAGGGGGAGGTGAATACTTACTCAATCTTCACATTGGGCTTGAGGGACTCAGCTATAAGAAAAAATACTGTTCTGCACTCATCATTTACCACCGACATGCATTGGCGTAATAGACAGGGTTGTACTCATTCCCAAGCTCCAGCTTCCAGTCTCGCGAAGCTGGAGCTTGGGAACCATAAGAAATCCCGATTCCCGGAAAGACAAAGGTGCGCATCGCGTACCTAATACCTTATCAATGGAGCGGATTTATTTATGCCGCAATCTATTCTTTTTTTTACCTGTAGCCTATCAGGTTTCTTGCTCTGTCATGGTTGTGATGCACGATGCGTACCCGGCTATAATTTCATTGACGTATATTCCATTTTTACTGTAGATTATTCGATTTTGCTTAGGTAACCCTGTATTCATTCATGTTGGGGCCGGGTAATTCATTGTTGAAAAATAGGAAACTACTTGGCTTACATCGAAGATAAAATTCAGCAAATCCAGGATAAAGTACTCCGGGACATTTTGCTGGCAGAAGTTAAAAAGCTCAAAAAGGATAAAAAGTTCGGCTTGGTATTTGAAGAGCATGTGCCAGAGTTAATTCCGATTTATAGTGCGCCTATTCGCAAACGTTCGATGGTTGCTTTGAAGGATGGCAATTTACTGGAAACCTTCCGTGTCAAACGTATAAAGAACGGTACAGCATTTCTCTACAAGGATTTGGATAACAGCGAATGTGATTATTCATTGGATAAGCTGGTGGTTGTCCAGCGTTTCGGTGAAGCCATTTATCCCGCCTTAATGCCGATGGCTATCGTTGAAAATGGTGGCGACCGATCTTTTCATACCTTAATCGAAGCCGACAATTACCATGCCCTGCAATTACTGAATTATCTGTATGCCAATAAAGTAGACTGCATATATATTGACCCCCCTTATAACTCCGGTTCTAAAGATTGGAAATATAACAATGACTATGTAGATAAGAATGACGGATGGCGGCACAGTAAATGGTTGGCCTTTATGGAAAGGAGGTTGTGGCTTGCTAAAAAACTCCTAAATCCGGCAGATTCAACTTTAATTGTTGCCATAGATGACAATGAATTATTCACACTAGGTCTATTGCTCGATGACGTCTTCAAAGGTTGTGATAAACAAATTGTTAATGTAACAATAAATCCAAAGGGTAAGGCTCGTGATGGTCGATTATCGCAAGTAGATGAATACTTAATAATTGTTTATATTGGAGATGCTCAAGCGCAGGAGATTGCTCTTGAAAGCTCTGAAGTAGAGGTTCGTTGGCCATATTTACGTAGAAGCGACGTAGAGTCTGCCAGAGGTACAACAAAGGGTGGTGTAAGACAATTTTATCCAATATACATAGATGAACTATCCGAAAAAATTGTTGCTATCGGAGAACCGCTTTCACCAGAGCAATCCTTGGAGTGCGCACCAAATTTAAAAGGTGCCATACCCGTTTTTCCAATCAGAGATGATGGTAAACATATGAACTGGGGATTGATAGGGCCAAGTCTCCAAGTGGCTATTGACTTGGGATTTGTTAGGGTTTCAAAGAGCAACAATGATCATCAACCTTATAATTTCTCATACGTTACAGTTCCCAGTATACAAAAAGTCAATGACGGTATCTACCGTGTAGCCGGAGTCAAGGAGGATGGTTCAAAAATCGTTGTCATACCCGGTGGAAAAGCTCAAAGAGGCACGACAGCATGGAAAAAAAATCTGCATGATGCAAACTACTATGGTAGCCAAGTTGTTGGCACTTTTATTCAAGGCAGGAAGTTTCCCTTTCCTAAGTCAATTTATGCTGTTTTTGATACCTTACAGTTATTTTTGGCAAACAAGCCAAATGCTTTACTAGTGGACTTCTTCGCTGGTAGCGGGACAACTCTACACGCATTAAATCTTCTAAATTCGGTTGATGGAGGTATGCGTCGCTGCATTCTGGTTACCAATAACGAAGTTTCAGAGGAAGAAACGAAAATTTTGAAGGAACAAGGTTTGATGCCAGGCCATGCAGGATACGAAAAACATGGTATTTGCCAGTCAGTCACATGGCCGCGTAGTAAATACACTATCTTGGGTAAGCGCGAGGATGGTACGTTGCTGGACGGCGATTATCTGACCGGACGCACGATCAGCAAAGACAAACGCCGGACCTTTAAACAAATTGGCTTTATCGACACAGCGCAACTAACCACCACGGCACGAAAAAAAGAACTGGTCGGCTTGTTCGACGGCATTCCGCAATCGAAAATCACTAAAGACATGGCTTATTTTGTGGACGAAACAAGCACGGCCTCGGTGCTGTTCGATGATGCTTGCGCCGATGCTTATCTGGACGCATTGGACGAAATGACGCATATCGAGACGTTTTATTTGGTCACGACGAATAACGCGCTATTCAAACGTTTGAAAGATGAAATCAATGAATTACTGGGTTCTTTACAAATCAGCGAAGAAGAAAAGCGACCGTTAAGCGCAGGATTTGAAGCAAATCTGGCTTATTTCAAACTGGATTTTCTGGATGCTGATGAAGTGCAATTAGGGCGTAAATTTGCCGCACTATTGCCGATTTTATGGTTGACGGCTGGTGCGAAAGGGGCTTGTCCCTCAGTCGATGACAGTACAACGTTTTTTATTCCTGAACGGTGTCCGTTCGGTGTGTTGCTGGACGAACATTGTTTCTTGTCTTTTAAACTGGCTTTACAGGCTAGACCTGATATCACCCATGTTTTTTTGGTGACAAACTCTGAAGAAGGTTTTTTTGCCATGCGTGATGAGCTTAATTCCCGCCTGCAAGTCGTTCAACTGTATAAAAACTATCTGGATCAATTCAAAATCAATACAGAAACCAAGGTAAGAACATGAAATTGCAGCTAATGGATTTTCAGACAATAGCCGTCAAGCAGATAGCTACCTACATTCGGAACACAAAAAGCTTGATTAAGGAGGGTAACCCGCAAGCGATTGTTTTGGCATCACCTACGGGTTCCGGTAAAACGGTTATCGTTGCCGCATTGATTGAAATGATTTTTCAGGGTGCGGATGAAATTCTTGCCGAACCGGATGCTGTTTTTTTGTGGTTATCCGATCAACCGGAATTAAACGAACAATCGCGCCGAAAAATTGCCAGCGTGTCAAGCCGTTTGAAGGAGGCGGATTTGATTGTAGTCGATAGCGATTTTGACCAGGAAACCTTTGATGGTGGCAAAGTTTATTTTCTGAATACGCAAAAGCTGCATGGCGATAACAGGCTGGTTAGAGTCAAAGGCGACAACCGCTATAACACTATCTGGGAAACTATCCAAAAAACCCAAGATAGTTTAAAAGATAAATTTTATCTGATTATTGATGAAGCGCATCGGGGTATGAATGTCACGACACGGCAAGTAAATACTGCCCGCACCATTGCTCAAAAATTTGTTTTTGGTTGTGAAGAGTTACCGCCCATTAAAATGATTCTTGGTATTTCTGCAACACCACAACGTTTTCAGAATTTACTGAATACCACGCAACATTATCAACAGCGTTCACAGCACCCTGTCACAGTAAACCCGGAAGATGTTACTTCATCCGGGTTATTGAAAGACAAAATAGTGCTTTACCATCCTACCGAAGACCAATCGACAGACTGGTCATTGTTAGCCGCAGCAGCAAGGCAATGGCTTCAAGCGTGCGATAAATGGGACGCTTATACCCAATCGCAAGCTATTGAGCCAGTTAAACCCATTATGGTTATTCAGGTTGAGGACGGTAATGAAAGCCTGATTAGTCGCACGTCAATCAGTCAAATCATTGCGGTACTGGAGCAGGAAGTCGGGCTTATTCAGGATGATGAACTGGCGCATAGTTTTCAAGATGATAAGCCGTTATTAATTGATGGCCGAAAAATCCGTAAAATTGATGCTTCGCGGATTCAGGATGATGACAAGGTTAAATTTGTACTGTTCAAAATGAGTTTAACAACCGGTTGGGATTGTCCGCGTGCGGAAGTGATGATGTCGTTTCGTAGGGCTTACGATCACACTTTAATTGCGCAATTGATTGGGCGCATGGTGCGTACACCTTTGGCACGCAGGATTGAAAATCAAGACTTTTTAAACTCGGTTTCGCTGTATTTACCGCATTATGATCAAGAAGGTCTGAAACTGGTTATCGAAAATCTAAAATCAGACCCCGAAAGCTTACCGCCAATTGATGTGGTGGAAGGTGCGGAACAAATCACTTTATACCGTTCTGCAAAACTTACCGCTTGTTTTTACGCGCTACAAGGTTTGCCCAGTTACCGTGTCGAGCGTATTCGTAAAACCTCGGACACACGGCGTTTAATGCGGCTGGCGCGGCTATTAACGGCAATCCACAACCTTGATCCCGATGCGTTACAAAATGCTAAACAATTAATTTTAGAAACGCTTAAAAACGAAATTGAACGGCTAGAACAAAACGATAGCGATTTTGCTGATAAGTTGCACGATTGTGGTGAAATTAGTATTCAGTCAGTCACCGTAGATCAAGGCACATGGACTAGCAGTGAGGGCGCTGTGGAAAAAATCCCTTTATCGGATGTCAATATCGAAGCTCTTTTTCAACGCGCCGGGCAACGGTTAGGCGAAGGTTTACATCTTGACTATTGGTCAAAACATTACGATGCCAACGATCCGCAGCGCCCCAAATTAGAGTTATTTTTAGCGTTGCAACAGCAGACGGTTTGGGAAGCTTTAGAAAAACAGAGTTTGCAGCTTTTTAACGACTTGTTGAATCAACACCACGCCAAGATCGGTAAGCTATCTAGCTCGGAACGTGAAAAATACAATAAGCTGAAGGTTGTCGCTAAAGATCCCGAACCCATTGCTTGGGAATTGCCGGATGAAATGATTGTTAATCAATCGGCTAATGCCATTGAATGGAACAAGCATTTATTCTTATCGAAAGACGGCAAGTATTCGACGGACTTAAATAGTTGGGAAAAATTGGTTATTGAAACCGAGATTGCTAAACCAGAGGTTGTTGGCTGGTTTCGGAATGTAGACCGCAAACACTATTCGTTTTGCTTGCCTTATGAGTATAAAGGAAACACTCAAGCCATGTTTCCCGATTTTATAGTTATCCGTCAACAAGAAGGTGAATTTGTTTTTGATATTTTAGAGCCGCATAGTCCTGATTTAGCGGACAGTGCCGCAAAAGCGGTTGGATTAGCTAAATTTGCCTCCAAGCATGGCGATCAATTTGGTCGCATTGAGTTAATCCGTGTTGAAGGGCAGCATATCAAAAGGTTGGATGTGAATAATAATCACCATCGACAAAAAGTGTTGGCTGTTAGTAGTAATCAGCATTTGGATGCGCTATTTAAATGATAATCTGCTGACGGATTGGGAGCCAGGTGTGCATCGCGCACCTAATACCTTATCAATGGAACAGATTTATTTATGCCGCAATCTATTTTTGTTGTACTCGTTCCCAAGCTCCAGCTTCACTGCCATTAAGTTAAGACGTTCGCTGAGCGGAGTCGAAGCGTATTTGCTGGCTTCGGCTCCGCTCAGCCAACGGTTTATCTTGCCAAAAGGCGCTTAACTTAATGGCAGTGAAGCTCCAGCTTGGGAATGCAGACCTGGAAGCTCCAGCTTCCAGTCTCGCGAAGCTGGAGCTTCGGCTTCGCGGTTCCCAAGCTGGAGCTTGGGAACCAGAAGAACGTTAACCGTTTTTGCTTTTCTTCGTGTTCTTCGTGTCTTCGTGGTGAATGCTTTTCTTTGCTAATGGCCTTCAAAGTCTCAGCCAAGTCGGGCATAGGCTTTTCGTGTCCGACATTTTCGCGTTAAAACGCACGAATGGCATTGAGGAAATCTCTCGCTATTCTGATTTTGACCGTTGAATGTTGGGCAACGAAAAGAGGTTGCCCAACATGACTACCCACCCACCATCACATTGATCACATCACTCCACTGCCCGACTTGTTCATCATGAAGCCGGTAAATGGCTTTGTATTTCCAGATGGCGGTTGCACCAGAAGCGGGTAGCGGGGCATTGTCGGTGGTGTTAGCTTCATTATTTGTACCGCTCCGGATCTGTGTTGTAACGCTTTAAATCTCTTATGTACCGTTCCGGATCTGTGTTGTACCGCTTTAAATCTCTTATGTACCATTCCGGATATGTGTTGTACCGCTTTAAATCTCTTATGTACCACTCCGGACCTGTGTTGTACCGCTTTAAATTTCTTTTGTACCGGTTAAAAAGACTTCAAGAATACATGCCCAATACATTGATATATATAATAAATATCATGATATGAAAGTGAGGTGATGTTGATGATGCCTCCCGGTATCTTGGCTACCGGTCCAAGTATCAGTGCCACCGGTACAAGCATCTGTTAGACCGGTACAAGAACCTTATGTACCGGTACAAACATCTGTTCGACCGCTACAAGAATCTTATGTATCGGTACAAACATCTGTTCGACCGCTACAAGAATCTTATGTGCCGGTACAAACATCTGTTCGACAGGTACAGGAGCCTTATGAACCGGTACAAACAGCTTAACCATCTTTTTGTAGGCTAGTTGTCAATTCATCAAAGTAGCTTGATTATTTCAAAAGCGGTGACGACCTATTCAGAAAGCTTTTACAGCACCCTTCAAGGAGAGAAAAAGCACCAGATCAAAGCGATAAGATGCGTAGTTGGATCTGCGTTATGCGTGGGCTTTTAAATCGCATGCACTGCCGGATCAGGCGAAAACATCTTGATTTATCCGGGATTTTCTCAATCAAGCTAAAAAAACTGAAACAACGAGCTACAGCAATAAAAGTTCAGGCGCAATGCGCTCCATAAAAATCTTTCTGTAAGCTTCAGCCTTGCGTACCTGCATACTTTCCATCGGATTATAATCGTCCGTGATGACAATGCCACCGGCATCGGTCATCGCATATTCATGATCCAGCAACCATTGTGTCGCTTTGTCTTGATTGTTACTATCCAACGTTAACGGTTGTTTTGATGCCAGAAAAATAAAATCGGTAAATTCCCCTTTTTCAGTCACAAAAACACGGATGTTGGGCAGTGTGCGAGCCAAGGTTTTATAAACCGACGTCACCGCATTAGCCCCTTCGCCATTGGTAAAGCCCACATAATTTAGCGCCAGCACACCTTGCTCACTTAACAGATTGCGTAACTCTGTCAACATTTCAACCGTCAACATGTGCGTAGGTTCAGAGCCGCCGGTAAAACAGTCGTGAATAATAAAATCGTAATGCTTGTTAAGTTTTTTTATCTCATAACGTGCATCACCGACAATAAAATCACCGGTCGGCGTAAAATTAAAATATTTTACGGCCATGTCGGCCACTACCGGATCAATTTCAATGGTATCGGTAGCCAGACCTTTGGCCTTAAGGTCACGCGCAACATGGCCGCCACCCAGACCAATCAGCAAGGCTTGACTGGCCGTTGGCCGAAATACATGCGGCACCAAACCCAAAACCATCTGATAACCCAACAGACTGCGACCATGTTCAATTTCCATTGCGCTCAACACTGAAGAATCAGACAGTAACAACCGATAGCCTTTGCGCTCATCGTCCACCACCCGCACCCAACCGTAATGGCCTTCTTCGGCGTGCAGCACGGTAAAATCTTTGGCGGGTTGGTTGGGTCGGTCATAACCGTTTGCAGCCAATGCAGACGATATAACGCCCATCATCAACAAGGGCATGGAAGACCATGACCCCGGAAAACCCTCTTTATCGCGCAAACTTAAAAAAATGGACAACACCAGTAACAATAAACTTAAAGAAAAAATAATGGCACGCGTGCCAAAAGTTGGCAGCAAATAGAAAGCCAGTAATAAAGTACCCAGCACACTGCCCATCGTGCTTACCGCATAAACGGAACCCACCATTCTACCGACGCCTTGTAAATCACGGGTAGCCAGTTTGATCACAAACGGGCCAACCATCGCCAACGCCGTCAACGGCAAGGTAAACAGAATCAAGGCACTGGCAAAAGCGCCGCCGCGAATACCCAACGGATTGGTCAGTTCAAGCACCGGCCCGCTAATAAAGGGCACAATCACCGTTGTTAAAGCCGCCAGAAAAATCACATGCGCCAAGCGCAAGCGTTGGTAACGATCGGCCAGAAAACCACCCAAATAATAGCCCAAGGCCAGTGCCACCATGGTCACCGAAATCAAGGCCGTCCACACATACAGACTAACCCCGTAAAACGGCGCGATAATACGGGTGCCCAGCAACTCCAGAATCATCACCGCACCGCCGCTAATGGTGATGGTCAGAAAAAGAAAACTGTTACTGATTACAGGTGACGCGGGTTGTGTATGGCTGGTTTTGTTTAGTGACATGGTATTGTTTATTTTAAGTTGTAAGTTTTTTTATGTGAATCGTAGTGGCTACTTTATACAAGTATTAAGGCTTGATAGTAAATGACTGTGTAACCTGAGCTGCGGCTGAATAATGTATGTTACCCGCCTGATTGGCCGCGATTGTACAAATTCCGGCTGCTTTACCGGTTACGATATTTGCACTGACTGTGCAAATCACTGGTGTGGTAGAAGTAAAAAACACCGGATTTCTCCAA
>CAIMDR010000469.1 GCA_903839795.1 uncultured Methylococcaceae bacterium
ATCACTATCGATGAAAAATTGGCACTCACCCATCAAGCTTGGCATCTATTTGAAAATAATCAACTAAGCTTTATGTCAGAACTGCCGGTACTGCCGATTACTCAGGTAAGGTTTCCTGACCAGCCGGTTTTATTGCCTCCGCGAGACATGCCCAAACGAAAAATTGGCTCCCCTGAAGGAGTTGCCGCTTTTTTTCATGCGATTGCTCATGTCGAATTTGTGGCTATTTATCTCGCTTGGGACTTGCTTTATCGCTTTCGAGGAATGCCTGAACAATTTTATCAGGATTGGCTAAAGGTTGCTGATGAAGAAGCCCAACACTTTGAATTGATCAGGCTACATTTAAAGACACTCAATATAAATTATGGCAATTTACCCGCCCATAACGGCTTGTGGGATCACGCCAACGATACTGCCGATGATTTACTGGCCAGATTAGCCATGGTGCCGCGCTGTATGGAGGCGCGTGGACTGGATGTAACACCGGCCATCATCGCCAAATTTAAAAACGTGGGCGATAACGCCAGTGTCATCTTGTTAGAGCGCATTTTAACGGATGAGGTAGGCCATGTAGAGCGTGGCTCGTACTGGTTTAAATGGGTTTGTGAGCAACAAGGCTATGAACCTGAAGCTAAATATCGAGAGCTAATAAAACAATATTATCAAGGGGGCAAGCCAAAAGGCCCTTTTAACCGAGAAATGCGTATAATTGCAGGCTTCTCGAATGCTGAGCTGGACTGGCTGGAAAATACAACCCTATGAACACACAAAAAATTTTTGATACGCCTCTTTTGGGCTTGGGCTTTAGAGTTTTCTTTGCCTTGGCCGGATTATCGGCACTCGTTTTAATCGTGCTTTGGAATGCTATTTTTAAAGGCACCTTAACCGCAGATAATTATTTTGCCAACAATTATTGGCATGCCCATGAAATGCTGTTGGGTTATTCGGTTGCTGTTATTGCCGGATTTTTATTAACGGCCGTTAAAAACTGGACAGGAAAACCCACATTAACCGGTGATAAACTGGCAGGGTTGGCGTTATTGTGGCTTTATGGTCGCATTATGCCTTTTTATGCCGGCTTATTACCCGACGCTTTTATTGCCCTTATTGATTTTGCTTTCCTGCCCGTTTTGGCTTATCAAACCAGTAAACCCATTATGCAGGCAAAGCATTTTAAGAGCCTGATATTTATAGGGCTGTTGCTACTTTTAGCGCTCGGCAATGGCTTAATACATGCTGAAATTTTGGGGCTATGCCAAAACACTGCTTGGACTGGCATTCAACTGGTCGTTGCGACCCTTATTATCCTGATTCTAATCATTGCCGGACGGGTATTTCCGTTTTTTACCGAACGTGGTTTACACGGCACCCTGATCATAAAAAATCCATTACTGGATGCCTTATCCATAGTCTCCGCTGTTGCCGTTTTTGCTTTACAACTGTCATCTGTTTCCGGAACGCTTTTAGCACTGACAGCCATTTTTGCCGTGATTGTTAATACCGCACGCCTTTCTGGCTGGTACGTACAACGCATCTGGTACGTGCCTTTATTATGGATACTTTATACCGGTTATGGCTGGATTATACTGGGCTTTATATTAACCGCATTATCCGCCTACGCCTGGGTATTACCTTCGTTGGCTCTACATGCCTTTACGCTGGGCGGCATCGGCGTATTAACCTTAGGCATGATGGCCAGAGTATCCTTAGGCCATACCGGCCGGGTGCTCAAACTCTCAAATGCCATGGCTATCGGGTTTGTATTAATTAACATCGCGGCCTTGCTCAGAGTTTTATTACCACTGGCGTTACCCAACTGGTACAACCTGATAATTTATGGCTCAACGCTATCCTGGCTCACTGCATTTTCATTATTTATGTTTGTCTATGCGCCCATTTTAACCAGTGCACGCATTGACGGACAGGAAGGTTAAGCCCAATGTCATCAACTTAAAGATTTAATTCACCACGAAGACACGAAGTTCACGAAGAAAAACCAAAGCAAAATCTTCATGTTCTTCGTGTCTTCGTGGTGAAATGTTTTAATTTGATGCCTAGTTTGTCTATGCGCCCATTTTAACCAGTGCACGAATTGACGGACAGGAAGGTTAAGCCCAATGTCATC
>CAIMDR010000470.1 GCA_903839795.1 uncultured Methylococcaceae bacterium
CGGCAGGCTTGCTGACAGCAAGCGCGGGAGGATGCTCCAACATTTGGGTATCCCGATAACGACTGTCTTTGCCGCCACAAGCAACCAACAACATGGCAAGCAGTAAACTTTTAATAAAAACACTCATATTATTCACCAAAAAAACATCGATGGTTTAAAACCGGAAATGCCCCCCGCACTTTTTCCAATCGCTCAGGGTCTATTTCAGCCAATACGTAACCGCTACCGGTTTTATAACAATCCAGCACGATACCCCAAGGATCAATAATCATGCTATGCCCAAAGGTTTTACGACCATTAATATGCAAACCACCCTGATTGGGTGCAATCACGTAACAAAGATTTTCCACGGCTCGCGCACGCAACAATACTTCCCAGTGGGCGGCTCCGGTTTCCGCAGTAAACGCAGAAGGAACCACCAGTATGTCAACGCCCTGGACGCTCATTTTCCTGAAAAATTCCGGAAATCGCAAATCGTAACAAACAGCGACTCCCAATCGGCCAAAAGGCGTATCGAAAACCAGTGGCTCGGTACCCGGCTCAATGGAGTCAGATTCACGGTAAACTTCTTGCGTCCCCGGAACATTGACATCAAATAAATGCACCTTATCGTAACGGCCGACCCTTTCACCCTGATCGTTATAAATCAGGCACGTGGCTCGCACTTTATTGCTGTCATCGGTAGCCATCGGGATAGTACCACCAACAACCCAAACGGCATACTTTTTTGCGACTGTCGCCAAAAAGTCTTGTATAGGGCCTGAGCCATCGACTTCTTTTGCTTTAAGCTTGTCTGTTTCATGATTACCCATTAACGCAAAGTTTTCAGGTAAGGCTACCAGCTTTGCACCCGCTTTAGCCGCTTCTGCGATAAGCTTTTCGGCTTCCTGCAAGTTAACGCTGATAGTAGGGCTTGAGGCCATTTGTATTGCGGCGCATTTAGTCATGTTGTCTCTTGGTTATTGTTCTTTAGATTGCTGTATCCATGGAAAACCGGTGATACCCGTCCAGGTTTTTTGCAGCAAACCATCATTTTCATGTAACGGAATAACTTGTGCATTCCCCCAGTCGCCCTTAATCAAATACTGCGAACCAAAGAAAAATCCTTCTTGATCTGTACCGGACAAATACTGCCCGATTAAACCGGCGACTTTACCAACGATTGTACCAGCAATAGGCACCGCATCAGCACTTTTTGGTGCAACATTGGCCACTTGATCAAGACGTCGATTAATAAAGTCTGTCTCTCCGGTAATCGTAATTTTTGCAGGGATGGCATCAATCACTAAATTATTGGTAACGGCTTTACCTTTTGCCAAATCAAAGTGCCCGTTAATCGTGTTAAATGTTAGCCCTTCCTCATACACATCACGAAAATCCAACTGCAAACGTTTTATCCATTGAGCCATTGCCAACATCCCCAGTACCCGACCAAATCCGGGCTCTATACTTAAAATGCGCCCGCCCTTTAAATTAACGTCTATCTTGCCTTGTAAATCGATTAATGAAAATTGATAAGGTGGTGCATTCCAGACACCGGCAAACTCAACAGTGGCGCTGGTTTCCGTCAGGTCTTTGTTAATACCCAGCTTTGAAAGCAACTGACCAGCTTTCGGCATGGTCACTGTGCCTTGCAAAGTGGTCTTGGATTGCTTGCCGTTAACTTTCCAATAACCTGACAAAGCAAGCTTTAGATCATTACCCGCCAACTCCAAACGCTTAAAAACAATACCATTGGGCAGACGCTCGGTTTGCAGGGTCAACTGCCCAAGATCAACTGACTGCCAAAAAGTTTTTTGACTGATGATCGTTAACAATGGCATAAAATCCGACACGGGTACAGGCTCCATTGCACCGTCCTGAAGTTTAAGTTGTTTAAACACAGAAAGTTGCAACTCTTGCATATCAAGACTAATGCTATCAGGGCCTTTAAGATCAAAAGGTATCTTAAATTTACCCTTGGCAATGGCACCGCTGATATCACCCGACCAATAGCTGGCTTCTGGCTTTAATGCCAGATCCAATAAACCCAGATCTGTTTTTTTCCACAGCCCGTGTTCACTGTGTATTTTTATGTCTTTAAGACTGGTCACTGCGTTTAATAATGCTTGATTATCCTGGCCTTGTGTAAACGATAACGCCACAGCCAACCAGTCTTGCAAGTCCAATCGCTCACGATTAATCTCCAGCGAAATACCTGCATCCAGGCGTTGAGCGACCGCGCCAAGACCCACTAAAACGTTACCGGATTCAATTCGCTGCTGCTTTATATCAAACCTGAACGCTGCTTTAAGTTGATTATCGTAATTTAAGTTAATCGGCAACAACGCGTCATCAGCCAAATCAAACGTCAGCGCTAAAGATCGCTGTTGTTCGCGGGTTTTGGCCAAGGCTCCCGGCAAATCCAACGATATGCCGGCCAATTTTGACTGCACCAACAGTTCCGGCGAGTTATCGTCATAAGGCAATTGTAACTTTAACTGATAATCTGTCGCACCTTGTGCCACCTGCCATCCGGGTATTTTAAATTGTTTCTGTAAATCACTGACCCCAACCCGACCACCGACACTAACGGCTGTCTGAACCTCTGAACTCTTAATGGCAAGCTGGATAGGATGATCTAAAGCAGTCGCTTTAATAAGGTCAGTATATACACCTAACTCGTTAAATTTTAATGCACCGGTCATCTGGCTAACCCACAAATCAAGTGCCTTGACTCTAAGCTTGGCATTGCTTAGCTGTGCGGAGCCATCAACTTTAGGTGTGCCGCTATCCAGCAACGGGAGCTTTAAATCCAGGGTGATTTGAGTATTGCCTTGGGGTTCTACAGCATCCAGCAACTTATCCACCGGTGACTTGAGCGGAGTCTGCTGCATAAATCTCAAGCCTTGCAGAATGTCCGTTTCCAGCTTGCCCTGAACCAG
>CAIMDR010000471.1 GCA_903839795.1 uncultured Methylococcaceae bacterium
CTATCGGGATTTTAATGATTTTTTGCAAACCTTAAGTGCCAGTAAACGCAAAATGCTGAAACGTGAACGCCGTCGGGTTAGCGAGCAAGGCGTTAGTTTATTGCGTATTGCAGGGCCGGATATCAGTGATGGGCAATGGCAGGCATTTTTTGACTTTTATGCAATGACCTATTTAAAAAAAGGCTCGCAGCCGTATTTGAATTTGCCATTTTTTAAACAAATAGCGGCGACCATGGGTGAACAATTATTGCTGGTTCTAGCGGTTAAAGACGACAAACCCGTTGCGGCAGCATTGAGTTTTATCGGTGCCGATACGTTATATGGCCGCTATTGGGGCTGCTACGAGGAGTATAATGGCCTGCATTTTGAAGCCTGTTATTACCAAGGTATGGACTATTGCATTGAAAAAGGTTTAAAGCAGTTTGATTCAGGCGCTCAAGGAGAACATAAAATATCGCGTGGCTTTGAGCCTGTCACTACGTATTCTGCACATTGGCTCAAAGATGTCCGGTTTGCAAAAGCAATCGATCAGTTTCTAACCGAAGAACAAAAAGCGGGCAACGTTATAAAAAAGATGCCGCCTCTTATTTGCCGTTTAAACAGGAAATATAACGCGCATTGAAAATTAACCTGAAACTGTTATAGTCGGATTTGCTTTACAAAATATAGAATTGATTTTTAATTATTAACTGATGGAAAATAAAAATGTCTGATTATAAAAAATACGTGTGCGATATTTGCGATCATATCTATGATGAAGAAGACGGTGACCCTGAATCAGGCATTGCACCGGGTACGCGCTGGGAAGATGTGCCGGAAGACTGGCGTTGCCCTGAATGTGGCGTCGGTAAAAGCGATTTTCTATTCCTGGATTAAGGTGATTTCCTGGAAAAATCATTTTGTCCACGAAAAACACGAAAAGCACGAAAAATTTCAAAGAGATACCAAGCTATAAGCCGTCACCCAAAGGGCATAGGTATCTACACAAGTATCAGCTCCTGAACCCTCGCTATGCTCTCCCTTGAGGGAGAAGGTTGGGATAAGGGGGAATATAACTGCTTGATTTTATTCTCCTCACCCCAACCCTCTCCAGCAGGAGAGGGAGCTTGATGATTTTCAACTCATTGTTTTTTATTATGCGAAAAAGTTGTGTAGATACCTATGCCCAAAAGGTGAACAGCTAAATTAATATAATTTACTAATTTATTTCGTGTCTTTTGTGTTTTTCGTGGACAAAACTTGCTAATTTATTTCGTTTTTTTCGTGGATAAAACGGTCTGCATTCTACCCGTCCTTTATTTTAAACAATTCTAAAACATGACCCAAAACCGTTTCTCTGATGCAGAGTGTGCCGCCGTCTATAGGGCTATTTATGAGCGTCGTGATATGCGCCATTTTTTATCAGACCCCATCGCTCCTGAAATTTTAACCCGCTTGCTGGATGCGGCTCATCATGCGCCCAGTGTCGGTTTTATGCAGCCCTGGCGATTTATTCGCATCAGTTGCCCAAACTTGCGCCAATCTATTCATGGTTTGGTTGAGCAGGAACGTCTCAGCACCGCTCAGGCTTTAAATGAGCGTGAAGACGAATTTATGAAGCTAAAAGTGGAAGGCATCATGGAGTGCCCGGTGGTATTGATTGCCGCACTTTGTGAGCAACGTGACCACTACATTTTTGGTCGTCGTACATTGCCGGAAATGGATTTGGCATCGTTGTCCTGTGCCATTCAAAATATGTGGCTGGCAGCACGCGCAGAAGGTTTGGGTTTGGGCTGGGTATCCATGTTTGAGCCGGAAGCCTTAAAAAACTTATTAAACATGCCGGAAGACAGTCGACCCATCGCCATTTTATGTTTGGGTCACGTCGAACAATTTTATGACAAACCAATGCTGGAACAGCAACACTGGGAAGATCGTAAGAACCTTAATACCTTGTTATTTGAAAACACCTGGAATACGCCGTGCCCCTAGATTTTGTTATTGCCCCCCGCTCTGAAACCCTTAGCTTATTGTTACAAACTAAAATAGACCAGAAAACCAAGCCATTGGGTGCTTTAGGTCAACTGGAAGCGTTAGCCTTACAAATCGGGTTGTGCCAAAACACCATGACACCCCGCTTAAACAAGCCCTGCATTATCATTTTTGCCGGTGATCATGGCATTGTTGAATCGGGAGTCAGTGCCTATCCGCAAACCGTTACCGCGCAAATGGTCGCCAACTTTTTGTCTGGAGGCGCTGCAATCAGCGTTCTTGCCAAGCAACACCAACTGGAATTGCTGATTGTTGATGCCGGCGTCAATGCTGATTTAGAGAGTCATCCCCAGCTGATTGATGCAAAAATAGCGAAAGGAACGCTTAACTTTTCAAATGATCCGGCCATGAGTCCGGAGGTTTGCAATCAAGCCATACAAGCTGGAGCAAAACAGGTCTTACAGCAAGTTAATGACGGCTGTAATTGCATCGGTTTTGGTGAAATGGGGATCGGCAATACCTCGTCTGCGGCTTTACTGATGCACTGTTTAACCGCCATCCCGTTGGCACAATGCGTTGGCCGTGGCACAGGTTTAAATGATGAGCAGTTACAAAACAAATTAGCCGTTTTGCAGGAAGCACTCAATCAGCATAAAGAAATAACACAGCCTTTAGACGTGTTGGCCACTTTTGGCGGCTTTGAAATTGCCATGATGGTCGGTGCGTATCTTAAAGCGGCCGAGTCCGGCATGTTAATTATGGTGGATGGCTTTATAGCCGGTACAGCACTTTTGGTTGCCTATAAACTGCACCCTCAAGTGCTCGATTATTGTGTCTTTTGCCATGTTTCCAACGAACAGGGGCATCAAGCGTTGTTGGATC
>CAIMDR010000472.1 GCA_903839795.1 uncultured Methylococcaceae bacterium
AGAACACCGCAATGGCTGCATAATGTTGCGTTAAAATCCCCGCACTTTTAATCACACCCCTCTCCCAGAGGGAGAGGGAGCAAGATCCCTAAGTTATTTCATGCGCATTCCTAAATCAGCGTGCAACAGCTAACGCCCTTAAATTTAAACATAAAAAAAGGCAGCTATAAGCTGCCTTTTTTTAACGGTAACAAATAAAAACTGCTTACAGTTTTTCTTTAATACGCGCTGCTTTACCTGTCAGATCACGCAAGTAATACAATTTAGCGCGACGGACATCGCCACGACGCTTAACAGTAATCTCGCTGATAATAGGGCTGTGAGTTTGAAAAACACGCTCAACACCTGTACCATGAGAAATCTTTCTGACGGTGAAAGCAGAGTTTAATCCACGATTACGTATTGCAATCACAATGCCTTCAAAAGCCTGAATTCTCTCACGCTCGCCTTCTTTTACTTTAACTTGAACAACAACAGTATCACCTGGATTAAATTCAGGAATCTGTCTTAGCTGTTCATTTTCCAATACATCAATAATATTGCTCATCACCACACCCTATTCAACTTCACTTTTAAATTGTGTCAGCAGATATTCCTGCTCTGCACTTAAATTCTTGTTTTTTAATAAATCCGGCCGTCTTTGCCAAGTTCTACCCAACGCCTGCTTCATGCGCCAGCGCTCTATATCTGCATGATTACCGCTCAATAAAACGTCCGGTACTGAACATGCGTCAAGCTGTTCAGGCCTGGTAAAATGAGGATAATCCAACAAACCATTCATATGAGAATCTTGCAGGGCAGACTCTTTATGGCCAAGTACACCCGGTAATAAACGGGTTACGGCATCAATTACTATCAATGCAGCCAGTTCACCACCGCTAATAACGTAGTCACCTACCGACCATTCGTCATCACAATCCCTATCAACAAAGCGCTCGTCAACACCCTCATAGCGCCCTGCAACCAAAATTAATTGCGAAATATCGCAAGCTTCTGATAACAAAGCCTGTGTGATTGGCTTGCCTTGTGGACTTAAATAAACCACTTTTGCCGTACCACTACCCGCCTGCTTTGCATCGTTTACTGCATCGTGCAAGGACTGGTATTTCATTACCATTCCCGGCCCGCCACCGTAAGGACGATCATCAACCGTTTTGTGTTTGTCGTGCGTATAGTCTCTAGGATTCCATACTGACAAACTGACTATCTCGCGCTCTATTGCCCGACCCGTTACACCGTAACTTGCAGCCGCTGTTATCATTTCGGGAAATAATGTTACAACATCAAATCGCATGATGGTAATTAAAAGTCAGGATCCCAATCCACAACCATCCTGCCAGCTTCCAGATCAATAGCAATGATTGTCTGTCCCTGTAAAAACGGAATGACCCGCTCCCGCTCTCCTTTAACAATAACGACATCATTTGCGCCAGTTTCCAACAGACTTTCAACGACACCTAACTCAACGCCCAAATCGGTTTCAACGTTCAAACCAATTAAGTCAGACCAATAATATTCGTCTTTTGCCACTTTTGGTAATTGCTCGGGTGTTATATAAATATCCCACCCCATAAAGCTTGCTGCTTGATCTCTATCATTAACGCCATCAAGTTGAGCGACTACCGCTTTACCCTGTAGCTTTCCGTCAATAACAGCAATCAATCTGGTTTCACTGTCTTTTTTTAGCAACCAAGGTGAGTAACTTAAAATATTCTCTCTACACTCCGTAAAAGAAAATACTTTAACCCAGCCTTTTATGCCAAAAACGCCAGAAATTTTCCCAACGTTTATTTTTTGCTGATTTGACAACAGCTTATGCAGCTGCTTTAACGGCGTCTTTAATCAACTTTGCAACGCGCTCGGAAGGTTGAGCGCCATTGGCTTTCCAGTAATCAACGCGATCACTGTCCAAACGCAATCTTTCTTCATTGCCACGTGCCAGTGGATTAAAAAAGCCAACACGTTCAATATAACGACCATCCCGACCGCTTCTGCTATCGGTTACAACAACGTGATAAAAAGGGCGATTCTTAGCGCCACCTCTTGAAAGACGAATGGTTACCATCTATTTTCCTCAAATATACATTTAATCATTGTTAATCTGCCTATTTTACGCGAATTTTACTATAAGTGAAGAACAAATTAGAAAAAATCAACACTTAGCCTCTTTTTTTCGCGTAACTACTCGTTTAAAGCACCTAAAAAAACTACTTTCTCATGCCGCGTACATTGCTTTTTATGCCGCGTATCATATTAGCCATATTACCTGATTTAAACTTCTTCATCATTTTCTGCATCATCAGATATTGCTTTAAAATACGATTAACATCCTGCAACTGTTGCCCGCAACCCGCCGCAATACGCTTTTTACGATTACCTTTTATCAAATCAGGGTAACGCCTTTCTTGAAAAGTCATTGAGTTAATGACGGCAATCTGACGCGCAAGCTCCTTGTCATTCACCTTATCTTTCATCTCTTGAGGAATGCTGCTCATGCCGGGTAATTTATCCAGCAGGGAACTGACACCGCCCATACTCTGCATTTGTTGCAATTGCTCACGAAAATCTTCCAGATCAAAGCCCTTGCCTTTTTGCATTTTGCGGGCAAACTTTTCAGCTTTTTCCTTGTCAACTTTTTGCTCAATCTCTTCAATAAGACTCATCATATCGCCCATACCCAAAATACGGGAGGCTATACGATCAGGATGAAAAGGTTCCAGGGCATCGGTTTTTTCGCCAACACCAATAAATTTGATAGGCTTGCCGGTAACATGACGTATCGACAGGGCCGCACCGCCACGAGCATCGCCATCGGCTTTAGTTAGAATAACACCGGTCAAGGGCAAGGCATCATTAAAGGCTTTTGCAGTAATCGCGGCATCTTGCCCCGTCATGCTATCAACCACAAACAATGTTTCAACCGGGTCGATTGCTGCGTGCAGGGCTTTAATTTCGCCCATCATTTCATCATCAATATGCAAACGACCGGCAGTATCGATGATAATGACATCAAGAAACTTTTTCTTGGCCGCTTCAATTGCATTTTTGGCAATATCAATCGGCTGTTGCGACAAATCGCTGTCAAAGAAAACCAAATCAACTTCATTCGCCAGCATTTCCAGCTGTTTAATAGCCGCCGGACGATAAACGTCAGCACTGACCACACCGACTTTTTTCTTTTGATTTTCTTGCAGCCAACGACCCAACTTGGCAACTGTCGTGGTTTTACCCGCACCTTGTAAACCGGCCATCAAAATTACAGCAGGCGGAACCGCCTTAAGATTAAGACCTTCATTCGCCGCGCCCATGACTTTGACCAGCTCAGCCTGAACCAGCTTGATCATGGCTTGACCCGGTGTCAGACTAGCCTGCACGTCCTGCCCTAAAGCGCCCTCTTTGACCCGCTCAATAAAATCCGTAACAACCGGCAGAGACACATCAGCCTCAAGTAAAGCCATGCGCACTTCGCGCAGCGTTTCCTTGATATTATCTTCAGTCAGGCGACCCTGACCTTTAAGCTTTTTAAGCGTAATACTTAATCGATCGGTTAAATTATCAAACATGTCTATGTCTTTATTGTTTAATCTTAAGGAAACTACTCGCGAGTACAAATGCGCTAGGACTATTTAATCGGGTATATTACCATATACATTAAGACCTTTGCACCCGTTGCAATGACTGAACAATTAATTAGGCTAACATTACCTTAACCGATACTTTTGCCCGCTCTCACCTATAAGCCCATGAACACCACAGCAATCGCGACCCTATCAATCGGCACTTACCTGGCAAGCACCCTGCTTATTATCCGGCATATTAACCAGAGCCGTATGCATCGTGCCGCACTTTATCTGGCATGGACAGCCGTTTGCAGCCACTTTTTATATACAGCGATTGTTTTCCAGCGCAGCAACGGCTTTAACTTTAGTTTTTTTAGCACCGGCTCACTGGTTGCCATGATTGTTGCCCTGCTTTTATTAATAGCGACGATCAACAAACCCGTCGAAAAGCTGGGCATTGCACTCTTCCCCATCGCAGCCGGCATGTTGGGACTGGAGCTAAACTTTGCCCACAAAACCCAACTGCTATCCAGCTACAACTGGGCAATGAGCACCCATATCCTGACCTCCATCATTGCTTTTAGCCTGTTAAACATTGCCGCCCTGCAAGCCATCTTACTCGCCATTCAAGACCAGCAATTAAAAAGCCATCCGCCCAAACGCTTCATCCAGTCATTGCCACCGCTACAAACCATGGAAGCCCTGTTATTTCAAATGCTCACCACCGGCATTGTGTTCCTGACCATTTCATTAATCAGTGGCTTTTTGTTTATAGAAGATTTATTTGCCCAGCATCTGGTACACAAAACCGTGTTATCGCTACTGGCATGGGTCATATTTACCGGCCTGTTAATCGGCCGAAAACGTTACGGATGGCGCGGACAAACAGCAATACGCTGGACATTAATCGG
>CAIMDR010000473.1 GCA_903839795.1 uncultured Methylococcaceae bacterium
GAACTTGATACAAGATACGAGTAATGCGGCCTGTTAAGGCTGTTTATTTTTTCTTTTTGGGTGACATAACCATAATCATTTGACGACCTTCCATTTTCGGAAACTGTTCAACGATGGCTATTTCTTCCAAATCTTTTTCGATACGTTTTAACAAATCCATACCGATTTCCCGATGCGCCATTTCACGCCCACGGTAACGTACTGTCACTTTGGTTTTATCACCATCGTTAAGAAATTTAACCAAACTTCTTAATTTAACTTGGTAATCACCTTCGTCGGTACCGGGTCTGAATTTAATTTCTTTGACCTGGATTTGTTTTTGTTTCTTTTTGGCAATTTGCAGTTTTTTATTAAGCTCAAACTGGTATTTGCCGTAGTTCATTATCTTGCAAACGGGTGGATCCGCGTTTGGCGATATTTCTACTAAATCCAAGTCTGCCGCATAAGCAATCTGTTTGGCCTCATCCAGCGAGATAATACCTAATGCTTCACCCTCAGCACCTGTCACCCTCACCCGTCTTGCAGTGATTGCGTCGTTCAGGCGCGTTTCATCTTTTTTAGCAGCGATACCCTAATCCTCCAAAAATACTATTGTTTTCTGTCCGCAATCTCTTGCTTTAACCGTTCGGTAAATTCACTGATTGACAGACTACCTAAATCTTCACCTTTTTGCGTGCGTACCGTAATATTTTGATCTTGTAATTCTTTATCACCAATAATTACAAGATACGATACCCGTTGCATTGAATGCTCACGGATTTTAAACCCGATCTTCTCATTTCTCAAGTCTATTTTTACTCTAACGCCTTCTTGCTCTAAATATCTCATGATTTGAGACGCATATTCAGCATGACGTTCAGCAATATCCAGCACGACAACTTGGACGGGAGCCAGCCAAACAGGGAAGGTTCCGGCGTATTGCTCGATTAAAATTCCGATAAACCGTTCCAGTGAACCGAGTATGGCTCTATGCAGCATAACAGGGACTTGTTTTGAACCGTCTTCGGCAATATAGGTTGCACCCAACCGCCCCGGCATGGAAAAATCGACCTGGATGGTGCCGCATTGCCAGACGCGACCAATACAATCTTTTAGCGAAAATTCAATCTTGGGGCCATAAAAAGCACCCTCACCCGGCTGCAAATCCCATTTTAAGCCTTTGTTATTAAGCGCCAGTTCAAGTGCATTCTCGGCTTTGTCCCAGACCGCATCATCACCTACCCTGTTTTCAGGACGTGTTGATAATTTCATAATGACTTCTTCAAAGCCAAAGTCTTTATAAACCGAGAACAGCATATCAATAAAAGTCGATACTTCATCCTGAATTTGACTTTCCGTACAAAAGATATGCGCATCATCCTGTACAAAATTTCTGACTCGCATCAAGCCATGTAGCGTACCTGATGGCTCGTTACGGTGACAAGAACCAAATTCTGCGATGCGAATTGGCAAATCGCGATAACTTTTAATACCCTGATTGTAAATTTGAACATGACAGGGGCAATTCATTGGCTTAATCGCGTAATCACGATTTTCTGAATGCGTGGTAAAAATCATGGAGCCAAACTTATCCCAATGACCTGATTTTTCCCAAAGCGATTTATCTACCAGTTGTGGCGTTTTAACTTCAGCGTAACCATTTACACGTAATTTTTCACGGATAAACTGTTCGATTTGCTGATAAATAACCCAGCCTTTCTCGTGCCAAAATACCATACCCGGTGCTTCTTCCTGGGTATGAAAAAAATCCAGTGTCTTGGCCAACTTACGATGATCACGCTTTTCAGCTTCTTCCAAACGATGCAAGTAGGCTTGTAATTCTTTTTTATCGGCCCATGCTGTGCCGTAAATACGCTGCAACATTTCATTGTCAGAGTTGCCTCGCCAATAAGCGCCGGCAATTTTCATCAATTTAAAGCTGCTTAATTTGCCTGTACTGGGCACATGAGGACCTCGACAAAGATCAGTAAATCCGCCTTGCTGATAAAGGGATAGATCCTGATCTGCCGGTATGGATTCGATAAGCTCTGCTTTATAGCTTTCGCCCTGTTCCTTAAAAAACTTTACCGCTTCATCCCTGCTTAATACGGTACGGCTAATCGCATAATCTTCAGCGACCAGTTGCTGCATTTTTGCCTCAATCGCTATCAGATCATCCGGTGTAAACGGTCTTTGATAAGCAAAATCATAAAAAAAGCCATTTTCGATAACCGGCCCAATAGTCACTTGTGCATCAGGAAATAACTGCTTAACAGCCTGCGCCAATAGATGTGCGGTTGAATGACGAATGACGTCAACACCGGCTTCATCTTTTGCGGTTATAATTTGTAAGGTAGCGTCTTGATCAATTAGAGTACTGGCATCAACCAGAACCTCATTAACCCGTCCAGCCAAAGTTGCCTTTGCCAATCCTGATCCTATGGATTTAGCAACATCCATCACTGTAACAGCGTGGTCAAACTCACGACTAGAACCATCAGGAAGTGTAATTAAGGGCATCTTTATAGTTTCTTTAGTTGCTACAATAAAAAAAGCACCGCTATTGCAGTGCTTTAATGTCTGGTAGGCGCGATTGGACTCGAACCAACGACCCCCACCATGTCAAGGTGGTGCTCTAACCAACTGAGCTACGCGCCTGAAGTTTAGGTAACTTCAAGAGCTGACCATTATACCAACAGATTTTAGTTACGCAACCCTTAGCCGCATCCAATACCAAATTAGCCTAAAAAACTTCATGTAAATTGATAGCATGAAATAATGCACGACATTATTTATGAATACTTTCTTTTAATTTCAGCATACCTAAAACAATCAGTTGTGTGGTCATTTACCATGCCTGTCGCCTGCATAAACGCATAACAAATGGTACCGCCGACAAATTTAAAACCACGTTTTTTTAGATATTTACTCATTATTTCAGAGACACGGGTAGAAACCGGAATGTCAGCTGCCGCCTTATAACCACTATGAAAGGGCCTGCCATCTACAAATAACCAAATATACTCATCAAAACTGCCAAAGCATTCTTGAACTGTCAAAAAGGCTTTAGCATTGCTGATAACGGAATTTACTTTTAATTTATGCCTTACAATACCTGAATTAGCCATCAGTGAGTTGATTTTGTTATCGTCATAGGTTGCGATGATACCCGCTTCAAAATTGTCGAAGGCTTTTCTGTATTCTTCACGCTTTTTTAAGATAGTGATCCAACTTAAACCAGCCTGAGCGCCTTCGAGCGTAAGCAGTTCAAATAAAAGCCGATCATTATGGACAGGTACACCCCACTCAACATCATGATAATGTTCTTGAAGCGGCTCTGACAGAGCCCAGTTACATTTTTTTTCATGCTTCATAAATACCCAAAAGTAATTGACAATTTTTCTCACCAAAAAAATGATAATAATCTATTTAGCCGGTTAATCAATAGTTCTTACTACTGAATCTGGTTTGACTCAAGATAACGGAGAAATGAATTATTGAACGGCAAACGAAGCGAATGCCTGCATGGAGGATATTGATTTTTTTATTTAACGAAAAAAAGTGCTTGTATAGATGTCCATGCGGTTAAAGCATATCTATCTATACAAGTGATGCCTCTATTTCCTTGAGAGATATTGAAGCGAGGATGCCTGGTTAAGATGAGGGAATTTTAGTATTTTTATTTTATTCTCCTCAACACACCGTTATGCTACTCCTATTTTGCTCTACCTCCTGCCTTCATGCAGTCATTATCACAACCTTCTATTAAGGAGAGCGGGCTTGTTGCTACTGCAACTTTATTATTTTTATTATATGAAGTTTTATAGACGCCTATGCGCGGTATTACTGTCGAGAACCTGTAACTCTTATTATTTTACTAGCGGGTTTTATTTAAATTATCATAATAAGAATTACTGATCGTCGGCGAGAGTGCGGCAACAATAAAACCGAACTCACGTTTGATGGCATTTATTTCAGCGTGTACAGCATCGCCTTTAAGCATCTCATATTGACTGACCCGTAACATCTCTTCCAGTCGCCGCACCATTCCTGCCAAGTTATCAAGTCCTAGAGTAGCCGCCGAGCCTTTTAGAGAGTGAACCCGGAGATGTGCCGCTGCCTTATCGCCATCGACCAAACTCTTGACTAGTAAAGTCATATCATTGGCGTGCAACTCGACAAAAAGATTCAATAATTCCAAGTATTTGTCGACATTACCATTCACCAATGACTGGCAATACATCATATTTAACCCCGGTATTCCTGCCAGACGGGCCATGACCACTTCGCTACTTTTTTCTTGCAAAGAGTCCGGCGCAGCATTAAACACAGAATCATAAGAAATAGCACTACCTGGCTTCATGCAATCCCCGATACTGGCAGCCATTTTAGTAAAGTAGCATAGAGAAAAGCCGGATTAAGAGGCTTGGCGATAAAGTCATTCATTCCCGCTTCAGTGCAAGCACGGCGATCCTCGGGGAAGGTATTCGCCGTAAACGCCACAATAGGTTTTGTTTCCCACGGTATCAAATCGCGTATCGCTCGGACGGCTTCCAAGCCATTCATGTGAGGCATCTGAACATCCATCAAAATCAAATCATAGGCATTGGTTAAAACCTTTTCAAAAGCTTCCAAGCCATCTTCTGCCAATTCAACAACAATACCTGTATCGCGCAGCAGCTCCAAGACAATTTCACGACTAATGGCGTTGTCTTCCGCTAACAAGAGTCTGGCACCTTGGTGGCGCAAACGTAATTGCATTTGCGCATCGGTTGCATCCGTTGTGGACATCATATCTCGACCACCTGACAAGTCACTTGAGCAATTCCCAACCATGCCAATAGTATTGGGCAGCGCCTGATAATGATTCATAATTAACTCCAGAAAAATGATATAAGATTAAAAGTCACAAATTAAAAAAACTGAATCTTATCACGCTAAAATTGCGGTAATTAAATTCAAAAAATTTAAAAAAACGACCCGTTAATTAACTTCATCGTGAGCTAGAAAGCTTATAATGTATATATTTAGCCCACCCTAACTCATATAGTTTGGGCTCTGCTCGCGTCAGGATGTATTTTTCCATGATTTAATCATCACCACAATTCGTATAAATACTTACGTATTATTACGTATAGACAGATGTACAATATTGTGATTTTAAAATAGACATTTCGCTACTGACGACTACCTACTTTGTAATTATTCAGCCCTTCCCTTTGAAACAAGAGGAATAAACATAAGTATTCGCTAAAAACCCGCTTTCAAAGATTGTGATAATATAGCTGATTGGAAGAAGATCTATTACAGATCACTTTAAAAGTATCTTGTAAAATGACATGAAACTGAGTGATGACTTATACTCGTTGCTCCAGTTTTTTAGCTTGACTGAGGTAACCCGAGATAAATCAAGATATTTTCGTTATTAGCTTGGCTGCCTGGTCTCAGCTATGAATTGATAGACTCACCCGCATCATTTTTAAAAATCAA
>CAIMDR010000474.1 GCA_903839795.1 uncultured Methylococcaceae bacterium
GTAGTGAATAAAACAGTTAAGTCAGCCGTACCGCACTATGTCAATCTTCCGCTTTCAGCAGTTTTCAGTCATCCAAAAGCAATCAGCCATGAAAGTCTGTACAGACGCAGTTTTATTTGGCGCTATGGCACCCGTTACCAAGGGTGATCGGGTTTTGGATATTGGTGCGGGAACTGGCGTACTGTCTTTAATGGCGGCCCAATTGGGAGCAGAGCAAGTGACGGCGGTAGAGTTAACACAACCAAGCTATGAAGAAGCCCACCTAAATTTCGGCAATAGTCCCTGGGCTGATCGTCTTGAGGCAGTGCATCAGGATATTCAAGGTTTTGCCGGTTCAGTTGCCCAGCAATATGATCTGGTTATTTGTAATCCGCCCTTTTTTGAGAATCACAGCAAGACGACAGACTCACTTAGAAAAGTCGCCAGACATAACGATGAATTGCCTTTTGCTGATTTGATTAAAAGTGCCGATCAATCACTGTCCAGCCAGGGCTTGTTTTATCTGTTACTGCCTGTACATGCGGTAGAAAAATTTGCTGAAGCCGCTTTAACGGCGGGTTTTTATTTAAGCAAGCAAACCGATTTTCGTGGCTATGTTCATAATAACGCCAAAGTATCTGCGCTGACTTTTAGCCGCACAGACGTTATTTTTTCGAGGGCATTAATGACCATTTACCAATCCCATCGGGTGTATTCGCAAGACAGCGAACATTACCTTTCGCCTTTTCTGTTACGATTTTCTTCACAGCCAACAGTTTAAAACTGAAGCATGACGGGGCTTGCAAACCCGTTACTCACGTTTTTAAAGCTATTGAAGTCTTCAAACGTTTCGGTCGGAATTACAAACCCCGACCGACATTGGATAGTAGCATTTCTAATTCGGTGTATGGCGCTTCGCTTATACACTCTACGCGCTACATGACTATGACCCTCATTGAAATGAATGATAAAATGGCTTGCAGAACGGCATTGCTCCACTGAATTTAATAGGAAAATACTATGCACTTGTTACGCGTTCAAGTCCCTGACTTTAGGGTATTAAAAGATGTGGATATTACCTTTGAGCAAGCCTTTAATCCTAATGTCTTTCCGTTAGGCAGCCTTAATGGCGGCGGTAAAAGTACATTTTTACAACTCATTTTTGTATTGTTACATTGTTCAGCGCATAGCGAAAGGCATCAGTTTATTGCCAATATGCTGGAGCGCGTGACCATTCCAGAAAGCGAAAACAGCAAGTTGCTGACTAGGTTTGAGCTGATGGATGGCGACGAGAAAATTGAGTTGGAATTTACGCTTTGTAATAATGATTATTTGCGCCAACTGGATATTGATCCGATTTTTAATAAGGAAATGGTTTCTTTTGGTGTTTTTTCCGAGAATGCAGGAGATCAAGAAATACCTACGAGTACATCTTTAGCAGAATCTGAGCTGAAAAAAAGGAGAATAGTTTTTTTACAAAATAAATTGGATGACCTGTATGTTAAAAAGCCAGTAGAAGACTACTCTCCCATTTCCCTCGCTGCTCGTGTATCTCGTTCAAATACACAAAAAAAACAATTTAGCTTCTCTTTGCAATTTTCAGAAGAAGAAAACATACGACAAGAATTATCTAATTTATATCGAGAACTAAACAAGCTGGAAGAAAACAACATTGAACATTTTAACAAGCCATCTGAAATTCAACAGTCATTGAAAAATGATATTCTAAAAACCTTGGAAAAGAATCATCAACTATACATTACAGGATGGAATTTTCAAGCGAATTCAATAGGCCTCCTTTGTAAGGCTAGGGATTTAAAAAAGGAAACTGAACAAATTAAAAAGATCTTAAATTGCATTTCAACACAAATATATTTATCTGCTCCTTCATCGCAAATTTATCTATTTCTTAACCAAAAAGCAAAAGAGTTGCTTTTCAAAAACTCTCAAGTAAAGAAAGGGTTAACTTATGAGTCCGAGCTTGACAACGTCAAATCCATATTGCCAAATTTTTTAACTTATGATGTTTTTGCAACTAACATCGTAGCTTCGCTTATTGAAAAGGTGCGTAATCAAGACTTTAAAACCTTCGTAGATACAGGCATTAACGGTACAAGCTATCAAAAAATAATGGCAGAACTCAATCTATTAACGCAAGGTAAAAAAGTGCTGCCTCAATTGGATGATAATGCAGCTATTACCGGCGTGCTTTTTAAAACCAATGATGGCATGGATATTTATCCAGAAGACCTAAGCCACGGCGAATTAAAACGTTTAAGCATTTATGTCTGGTTAAAATCCTTACCCGAAGGTGAAAACATCGTACTCATGGATGAAATAGAAAATGGCCTTCATCCCGATTGGCAGTATCAAATCGTGCGCGATTTAGTCGAGTGGGGTAAAGATAACCAATATATTTTAGCGACACATTCTTACGGACTCTGCGAAGCCCTAACGCCTGCGCATGTTAAAGAACTTGAGCCTAAGCTCATTGTTAATTAACAATGAGTCTTTCAAATGCCGCATTGCAACAGCATTGCCAAACAATTATCAATTCTCGACGCGCCCTAAATAAAATCGTAATTCTGTGTGAAGGCAATATTCACGCGGATGAAGGAAGAGCCTCCCCTGTCGGCTATCGGCAACTGGAAAAACTCCCCGACGCCAATTTTTATAAGGCTTGCATCCCTGTTTGGTGGCAGCAAAAACGCCCTGAGTTTTTCATCTGTGGCGATAGACAGGATGTAATCAACACTTATTTTGAATTACAGAAAATGCACGAACAACTGCGTGATGATTCTTACCTGAATAAAGACAAACTCTTTGCCATTATTGATCTGGATTTACCGCTGTGCAAATTCGACGATAGTTATCCTGTTACAGACAGTGAAGCCTTATTTTATAGCGTCTATCAGCAAGGCAAAATCAATCAACAGGCCATACTTGAAAAGTCCATTTTTATCACCGGATTGATTTATAAAGAAGCCTACTTCTTGATTCCCGATTTACAACCGGTTTTTGATGACTACTCCCCTTCTGTGTATTTCAATAATGCGCCGATCAATCTGAAAGAAGTTTATCAAGAGATGGGACGCAAGCTGATTAATGACGGCAATCTTAAGCAGCAGGATCAGTTTTTACGCGCTTGTAAAAGAATCCGGCATTGTGGGCAATTGAATTTAAATAGCTTAGATGATTTACAACAAAGCTGGTCAACTGCATTTAATACCGCCAATGAATCAACACAGCACATCTTAATTTATGCGCTATTGTCCATTCACCAAGTAAAAAACTACTGGAAAGCTCTTGAACCCCATGAGGAACCCAGTATTCCGGCTGAGCGTTTTAAAGAACAATTAACTTTAAAAATTGCTGATTTTTATGCGCGACAAGCGCGTGACAGTACCCATCACATTTCTTGTTTTTTTAAGGCACTGTCAAAATGGGCGTAATTTTGGGCATCCTTCATAGTCGCCAAAAGTAGTTGACACTTTTTTATTACAAAAAATGATAATAATCATACAAGATAGGGCACATCTTTTCGTACCCGACATTTCAACAACGGAATATGTTAATGGTGCTGAGCAATGTATCAATATTATACTTTTATCCGTTGAAAATGTTGGGCAACGATAAAGCGGTTGCCCATCTACATAAGGTGATTTCCGGAAATTAATTTACCCATCAGATGGGTCGAATCAAGATGTCCCATTTGGGTAGGATTGGGTTACGTTCCAGTCTGGCTTCAATCGTCCGCATCGCTACTTTGGATAGTGAA
>CAIMDR010000475.1 GCA_903839795.1 uncultured Methylococcaceae bacterium
GCAACGCGAACCCCAACAAGTCGCGTATTGCGTTGGGGTTCGTTATCACTCACCCCAACCTACGAGCTACGGGCTATCAAAAGGCTTGGGTGCGCACTTTAGTCAGGACAAAAATACCGACGTTAGACCTGTTAAATTGATAGCCCGCCATTTTAAACTACCGTTAGTGTGGGAGCGACGCCCACGTCGCGATTAACGACCAACGCCTCAAATCGCGACGTGGGCGTCGCTCCTACGACGTAGGGGCAGTCGCGTAGGTCGGGCAATGCTTTTCTGCCCGACATTCATATACGTCAAAATGTCGGGCAACGAAAAGATGTTGCCCGACCTACAGGGCTTGAGCGCCTATTTCCGTCAGAATAGTATTCTCAAGCTTATAGAAAGGCTGACATGTCACTGCCGAATTTCCGTTAAAAGGAATACGTACCTGTTGTGTATCAGGTTCCCGTGAAGTAAATTTCCAGGTGCCGACTAATTTTCGGGTTTCTCCAATTACTTCATAAGCAGATAGTTGGTACTGACTATTAATTTGAACAGTCGTTTGATTATCAGATATTGGCTTGGCAGTGATATTTGCACCACCGGATAAAACTAATTCTGTTGCAATATAATTCAGTACAGAATTGGGTTCTGGCGTAATGGTTCGAAATGGCGCTCCGCGACCAGCCATAACGCCACAGGTAACGTAAGTACCTATGTTGCTACGCATATCTTCGTACTCCAGGGTCATCAATCCACTGCCCTTGTCGAAGTTTTTAATTTTGAAAAACGAAGCGCCCGCCGCATTTGCAACTGCCGACCATGTTGTATCGTATGAGCCGTTCATATCACGAGTGAATTTTTGCAACTGAGCTGAAGCGGGTGGCTGATAGACTCCCATCGGCGCACAACCCGCAATTAAAAAACTCATCGAGAGTGTGCATGCTATTTTTCTTATCATTATTTATCCATTGCCTATTTCGATAATTTCAAGTTAAAAATATTCTTTAGAAAAACCATGTTGTCTAGACCTTCAATAAAAACGGTCAATCTGGTCTTTTTTGTTTCATGGCTATTTGCCGAATGTAGTAAGGTGTGAAGCTAACGTTTTGGGAATCGGCGAAAGCTTAATTATTACCGTTAGCAGAGCTTGATACATCTTCGACTATCCCACTTTTATTAAAAGTAATTGTCAAACTGTTTATTTTCAAACCTATTGGGGATTCACCAGCCATATTAGCAAACGGTATAAAAGCCCTTGCACCTATATCGGTTTTATTATACATATACGTCCAAGTTTCAATGTCACCTTGTCTGCTGACATTTGAAGTTTCACCCATTAAGTTGCGCACTTCTTCTTTAGTTGTTTTTCCGGTTTTAATTTTATCTATTAAGGGTATCCACTTTAAATCCCCGGGTAAAACGTGGTATGTAAAAAATAAAATACTTTAAAATTAACTACTTAATTGTTGCTAGCATTCAATTTACCCGGCTTTTTAAAGTAGATACTGAACATCCCCTTGTCTTTACTGGCGGCGGCGCTAGCGTGGGCTTTACTCTATGATTGGCAATCGCCACAACGGAAAACACCCTTTGATAGCGTAGGTTTCTTGTTGTTGGCGGCCGCGCTGATTTGTTTGCAGACGGTGCTTAATCAAGGTCAGGATGCCGACTGGTTTAACTCAACGGGGTTAATGGGTATGCTAATGGTCGGTTTGCTGATGCTGGCCTACTTTATTGTTTGGGAACTGGCGGAACGTTCGCCGCTGCTCGATTTGAGATTATTTGCCCGCCGCAATTTTGCCATTGGCAGCCTCATGCTCAGCGTAAGCTTTATGATAATGTATGGTTTGTTGTCCGTGTTGTTGGTACGTTTACAGGTGGTAGCCGGTTACACCTCGTTTTTGGCCGGTAGCGTCTTGTTACCGCTGATATTTTTGTCCAAGCCGATGGCCAGTTTGGTTCACCGGGTGATACATCGCTTCGATGCCCGCCTGCTGGTCTGTGTAAACATGCTGTTATTTGCAGGCTACTGCTATTGGATCAGTCGCTACGATTTTTTTGGTCGCGGTGGCTGGTTTACCCAGCCATTGTGGGCTCAAGTGTTGGAGGGCTTTTGTCTGGGCGGCTTGTTTGTGCCGCTGACCACGCTGTTTCTTTTCGGCCTGACACCGAGACGGCAAATCCAGGCGGTCGAGCTGGGCGGTACGCTGCGGGTACTGGGGGGCAGTGTGGCCTCGCCGTTGTTTGGTTTGTTTTGGGAGCGGCGCAGCGCTTTTCACCAAAGTCGGTTAATCGAAAGTTTTTCACGATATGACGGCTTTGCTGGCGATATAACCGCCCGCTTACAGGCCGCAGGTCTGCATGATCAACTGGCAACGACCAAGCTGGCGGCAATAGCCAATCAACATGCGGCTATCCTGGGTTTGGACGATACTTTTCGACTGGCAGCCTGGCTGTTTATGGGCTTGGCTGCAACCGTCTGGCTTGCCCGTCCGGTCGGACCGACACCGCCCGTTTCCGGAAAAGAAGAACAGCGCCAAGCGGCGCTGGAAGATCTGATGGAGGAACCGTAGCCATGTTGCGGTTCATTAAATCCGCTTTATGGGTGACGGGACTCTCGCTGCTGGCCAGTTGCGCATGGCTTCCTGAAGAGGGAACGCGAGCCAAACTGCTGGAAATGCCCGAGCTGAAGCTAACCATGAAGGGTACTGCCAATGTTGATAACATCATTAGGGAATGGCCGGGGGCGCAGTGGTGGCAAGCATTTCACAATCCGGAATTAAACCGGTTAATGGCAAGCGCCCTGAAGGACAGCCCAAGCCTGCACGCCGCAACGGCAAGGCTGTCCCAGGCAGAGGCGGTCGCCGATTATCAGGCCGCCGAAATGCTGCCAAGTATTAATGCCAACGTTGAATTTCATCAACGCCGGTTTTCAGCAACCGATTTTTATGGCCCCAACGGGGGCAAGAGCTTCACCGGCGCTTATATTGATCCGCTGCAATTTCGTTATCACCTTGATCTGTGGGGCAAGGATAAGGCGGCTTTAGAATCGGCGTTAGGCAAGGAACGGGCACAAGCTTCGGAGCTGGCGATGGCGCGATTGATCCTGAGTACAACCATCGCCCGACACTATATCCGGCTATGTTCGGCCGAGGAGGATGTTGAGCTGACTCACACTCTGGTCGAGAAAGCCGAGGAAAAGTTAAAGCTCGCACAACAGCGTTGGCAAGGTGGCTTAACCAGCAAGGATCCGCTTTACGCGAGCGAACAACCGCTGGCAGCCGCTCGTCAACATGAAACCAGTGTGCGTAACCAAGCGCAGTTATTGCATAATCGACTGGCGGCACTGGCAGGTCGGGGATCAGATTGGGGAAAAACCATTATTGTAGCAGCGAATGCAGTGACCGGACACCTGCCACCGCCTGAAGCGATAGCACTGGGACTACTGGCGCATCGTCCGGATGTGGCGGCGGCACTGTGGCAAGTGGAGGCGGCCGCGCAATTGATTAAAGTGGCAAAAACCAATTTCTATCCGGATGTCAACCTGGTCGGTTTTGCCGGTTTGCGCAGTCTCAATTTAAAGGATTTATTCTTGTCTCATGGAGCCAGTGTGGCTTACGGGATTGGCCCAACCGTTACCTTGCCGATTTTTGAAGGTGGACGACTGGCCGCCGAATTGAAAAGTCAGCAGGCGACTTACGATGCTGCCGCCGAAAGTTATAACGGCACCTTGCTGACGGCCGTGCAGCAGGTTGCCGACAGTCTCGCCGAATGGCGGAAAACCTTGGCTCATGATGCCGATCAAGAACACGCAATCGACGCCGCTGAAGCGGCCTCGGAACTGGCCGACAAACGTTATCGGGCCGGCCTCAGCAACCGCGACGGCATTATCGAAGCAGAAGCCGCATTGGTTCAACAGCAACTGACTGCCAGCGAAATGCGCAGTACCCATCTGCTGGCCGCAGTCGGTCTGATTGAAGCGCTTGGTGGCGGATACGAAAACACAACAATACCAGTACCCGGAAAGGTAGGCAACCATGACTAATACGAACAAACCCCTGCGCCATTTCGGCTTTCAGCAACGTCACCAGCACCGAAGTTACCGGCTGTTTCTGGTAACCACTCTCGCATTGCTAATAGGACTGATGTATCTGTTTTACTGGTGGAATTTTGCCAGCCGTTTCGTCGTCACCAATGATGCCTATATCAGCGGCAACTTGGCGGCATTGAAGGCACAAACCAGCGGTACGGTGGTCGATGTGCGAGTCGATAATACCCAATATGTACATCAGGGCGATGTGCTGGTTCGCCTCGACGGCTTGCAGGCGCAAGTAGCGTTGGAACGAGCCGAAGCCAATCTGGCGGATAGCGTGCGCCAGATCGAAACGTTGTTTAGTCAGGCCGACATGCTTCAGCAGAAAGTAGCCGCCAAAGAGGCCGTCTTAAAGCGCAGCCAGCGTGATTTGCTTCGTTATCAAAGCGTGGCAGACGATGGGGCGGTATCCGCGCAGCAAATTGAAGACAGCGAGTTTCAAGTCAGGGAACAAGAAGCGGATGTCCGCCAAATTTATGCCGAATTGGGGGGCGCGGAAGCGTTAATTCAGAACACAAGTCCGGCCGATAACCCGAAAGTATTGCAAGCGGTCGCCGCGCTAAAACAAGCTTACCTGGATAAAACCCGGCAGGATATTGTCGCCCCGGTGTCGGGATTCGTCGCCAAACGCAGCATTCAGCCCGGTGAGCAGGTTCGCCCGGAGACGCCGCTGCTGGCGATTGTCCCCTTGGATTATTTGTGGGTGGAGGCCAATTTCCTGGAAAACGAACTGGCCGATGTAAGGCCGGGGCAGGCGGTGGAAATTACCGTCGACCTGTATGGTTCCGATGTGATTTATCACGGTGAAGTGCTGGGACTGGGTGCAGGCACCGGCAGTGTGTTTGGTTTATTGCCGCCTGATAATGCCACAGGCAACTATATCCATATTGTCGAGCGGGTACCGGTCAGGATTGGATTACGGACTGAGGAACTGTCTGCCAATCCGTTACGTCCCGGTTTGTCGGCGGTAGCGAGAATAGATACCGGCAGCAAAGGTCGTTCGGTTTTGGAGCCCTTAACCACCCTACCTTCCACGGCTTATAAAACCGACGTTTACGATCATCAGTTAAATGGTGCCGACGCGTTGATTCAAAAAATTATTGAGCAGAACCGAAAGTCAAACAAGTCTTTAAGGCAACAAGGGACTATTAAAAATTTGCCGCCTCATTCTTAATCAAGACCTTTTATTAACCCGCGCTCAGGCACTTTATGTTCTCTGCCAAATTAGCTTCTCCATCCACTACTTGGCAAAGTTGAGTCGGAACACTCCCCCCCAAACTATCTTGATTTTGATGATTCTTACAGATATCTTTAACTTTTGCGCACCAGCCACCCGCTTCATCGGCTAGCTCGGCGCTTCCATCACTACGCGCCGCAATAACAGCATTGTGAAATCTTAGCAGAACAGCTTCAAGAGTCGCTATGTCCTCTGGTGTATAACCGGTAAATATCCGATAAACAAAGTCCAAATGTTCGGGAAAAGTACGTTCGTATAAGACTCGTCCCGCCGCAGTCAGTCGGACAATCTGACTGCGTCCGTCGGTTTCCGAAGCAACCCTTTGAACCAGCCCCTTGTCTTCCAAGCGACTAATTACACCGGTTAACGTACCTTTGGTAATTAAGGTTTCCTCACCTAACTTTTTGAAGGTCATGCCGGTGGTGTTGCCTAAGGTGATAATAATGTCGAATTGTGGCAGCGTTAGATCCAACGTATGCACATGACTTGCCGCATAAGATAAAAAAGCCTGATTTGTCCGTAATAAATCACGCAATACCGATGGAAATATTAAGGGAGAAGTCATCGTGTTTAAACCTATTTAGTTCTAATTAGAACATAATAATAAGCCTAATCAAGAATAGCCTCAAGCTTTTTACTGTAACTGAGTATAAAAATACTAAAAATTATGCCATTCCAACACCGGCATGATGTGAGGTTTCGCCCTCTGTCCGATGCCCACTATTCTACTCAGGAAAGGTGTAATTTAGGTTATTTCAACCTCAATATTACCCCGCTATAGGTTCATCTATTAAGTGATTTACCCATTTTTTGGCAAGGATTGCCGGAAAACAGCTTCACTAAAACCGATTTAATCGCCAGGAAAGCGTATGAATAATACGATTTGTAATTTATATAATCAATTGATAAATATATATATTTATCTCTATAGTTGTAAAAAAAATGAGCCAACCCAATAGCCACTAAAAATATAGTTCGCATTAGAACAAAATAATAGTTCTAATACGAACTTGTTATGCTAGAATTTACCCAACTTAGTCATTAACTTGAATCTTTCTTAACCCAAAGCACCCTGTTAATCGTTAAGTAGAAATATTTTATTTATCAACTGAGAGACTTATCCCATGAATACATTCAAAAAAATCCTGCTTTCTTCTGTTATGGCCATGTCACTGGCTACACTATCGTTTACTGCTGCCGCCGTAGCAAAAGCATCGCACGAAGAAGTTAAATCGGCTATCGACAATACGCTTGCTAAAGTAGAAGAAGCTAACAGAGCTTTGGCCAATGGCACTGACAACGAAAAGTTAATTGATATGGTGACCGATGCACGCCAATTACAAAAAGATATATCCAACAGCATACTGGATGTCAAACGTAATCAAGCCAGCAATGTATTAAAACAAGCGCGTACCGCTCTCCTGAATAACGATCTACAAGCGGCTAAAGAATCGTTAACGGATGCCGTAAATCGGTATAAAACCATTCAAGACCTCTACGCATCGAATCATTAAACCAAAAGGGTGATAAGCCGCCAAGCCTGTCACCCGTAAACGCGACATTAACAACAGGAGAAAAACATGTCATATCTTCCCTCAAGTCCTGATCTAAATTCGTTATCAGGTATATTAACGAAATATCCTCGTCGGGGTGTTTTACTGTTTAAATTGATGGAAGATATTGGCAGAAGTTTTTCTCCGCTCAGTAAAGATAGCCGTGAATTGATCGTTACTTATGCCTCGGCGCTAAATCACGGCGCTTGCAATGACCATACCGTGAAATCTGAAGAGTCGGGAATTAATGAAGTAATTATCGGGCAGTTGAAAGCCGATATTGATAGCTCCAATGTTGACGAGCAATTAAAGCCTATTTTGCATTTTGTAAAAAAATTAACCCTGACTCCCGGAAAAATCACGTCTAAAGATGCTCAAACCATATTCGATGCCGGTTGGGACGAACAGGCATTTCTTGAATCTGTTTGCTTATGCGCTATCGCCAATTGTATGAACCGCTTTACTATGGGTATAGGCACTGATACGCTGGGGATGTCTAATTTATTGATGAATAAAGCCTGATTTTAGTAGCTTTGTAATAAGTGCTTAGGAATAATAACTAAAAATTTTCAGGCAAAAAAACGGGTGCATTTAGCACCCGATTTTTTGATCAAATATAATAATTGGCTTTAATCTGTTTACGCTGATCTTACATTAACAACACCTTTATCAACGATGAGTCAGTCAGTTTATCACCCAAAATCCTTTACTAAAAAGCCGGGTGATTTACCAAGACGTTTAATTAAATATGATAAGCCGTTTCGCCGTGCTCAGAAATATCCAGACCTTCGCGCTCTGATTCTTCACTAACACGAAGCCCAATCATAATATCCACAAACTTAAAGGCTATAAAAGAGACGATACTTGACCAAATTATGCAAATTACAACACCCCACAGTTGGCTTATAAACTGAGTTGACATACTGTATTCTGCAACGCCATTGGCAACGTAATCCCAAACACCTGTGCCACCTAATGCGGGACTGGCGACTACAGCAGTACCCAAAGCGCCGATAATTCCACCCACACCGTGTACGCCGAAAGCGTCCAGCGAATCATCATAACCCAACAGAGTTTTCAGGCTGGTAACCGCCAAAAAGCACACTGCACCACCGACGATGCCTAAACCAATCGCACCCATAGGCCCAGACCAGCCACAGGCAGGTGTAATGGCAACCAAACCAGCGATAGCACCGGAAGCACCACCCAGCATGCTGGGTTTACCACGTATTATCCATTCAGCACCTGTCCAAGCAAGCGTTGCCGCTGCGCTGGCCAACAAAGTATTAACAAAAACCAAAGCAGCAAGACCATTGGCTTCCAGATTGGAACCGACGTTAAAACCAAACCAGCCCACCCATAACAGTGATGCTCCAATCATGGTCATAGTGACACTGTGTGGGGCAAGGGATTCTTTTTTATAACCGATACGTTTACCTACCATCAAGCAGCCTATCAAACCAGCGATACCCGCGTTGATATGTACAACCGTACCACCGGCAAAATCCAGGGCCCCTTTTTGAAACAGAAATCCTGCGGTAGCGCCCGCAGTTCCGCCAGCCGCTGCATCAGTATAAGCATCAGGACCCGCCCAATACCAAACCATGTGTGCCATTGGCAAATAGGCAAAAGTAAACCATATCAGCATAAACACCAAAATGGCAGAGAATTTAACGCGTTCCGCAAATGCACCTATAATCAGAGCCGGAGTCAGGCCGGCAAAGGTCAGCTGAAAGGCAACGTACATATATTCAGGAATATAAACGCCTTTACTGAAAGTGGCCGCCATTGAATCTGGCGTTATGCCAATAAGAAACAACTTGCTCAGTCCACCAAAAAAGGGGTTGCCTTCAGTAAATGCAATACTATAACCGTAAGTTGCCCACAGAATAGCCATCATCGAGAAAATCACGAAGACTTGCATTAACACTGACAACATATTTTTGGCGCGTACCATGCCACCATAAAATAATGCCAAACCAGGAATAACCATGAGGATAACCAGCACAGTTGCCATAATTACCCATGCAGTATCACCTTTATTAACGGTCGGTGTAACGACTGCGACTGCGGCATCGGGATCTGCAACCGCAAAGCCTGCAAAACCCAACAAAGCAACCAGCATAAAACTATTTAATAAATGTTTCATTTTTTCCCCTTATAATTGCTAGAGTGCTTCATCGCCGGTTTCACCAGTACGAATCCGGACAACCTGCTCTAAATTAGTTACAAAAATCTTACCGTCACCAATTTTTCCGGTATTGGCTGCTTTGGTAATTGCCGCTACCGCCTGATTAAGCAGTTGATCCGCAACCGCGACTTCAACTTTGGCTTTAGGTAAAAAATCAACAACATACTCTGCCCCACGATAGAGTTCGGTATGACCTTTTTGGCGACCAAAACCTTTGACTTCGGTTACGGTTACACCGGAAACCCCCATATCTGAAAGTGCCTCACGGACATCATCCAGCTTAAAAGGTTTAACAATAGCGGTTATCAATTTCATTTGTTCCTCTCTTGATTTTAAAGTAACGACTCAACATTACTTAAAGCATGGACTGTGCCAAGTATGACTCCAAAATCAATCTGATTACCTGTCCGCACAGAATCAAGCATTGTTTATCAGGTTATAGAGTTAACTTATTGCCTTGTAAGGATTGATAAAATTTTTGCATTTCCATTAAGGTTTATTTGATGACCCGACTAACGTTCTAAAAATACCGGAATAAGCGCCCCCTATTGCGCACCACATTAGCGCAATAGGGTTGACTATGAGCCGTGATGGTGCGAATAGCCAGTGCAGTTTTTGACCCAAAAAGTCTTCGTTTTCGTTATCATTAAAGGGAAAAACCTAACGCCGACCAAAGGTTGCACCCCCGACTGAATCGCTTAAAGGCTTCAACCTACAAAACGTTTTTGAGCCACGGATAAACACGTATTTACTCATATAAACATCGTGTTAGATCAATTCTTTTGATCAGCCTTTTGGTAAATTGTCAGTTGTGCGTAATATCATGTATTATCACTGTTAATCTGTGGCTAAATGAGGTTTTTAGGTTCAATAGATTTCATAACGTAAATAACAGGGTTGCAAATCCCGTCAGACGTCATTTGGTACAGAATAAAACTATCGGATTGGAATGAAAAACAGCTAACTTAGAACTACCCATAACCGTATTCAGAAAGAATCGGCTAAGCTTGAAAACTGTTACAGGAGTCTATTAACAGAAAACTTATATTCACTAAGAAAACACCAAAGACACAAAGCTTTATTTCTTCGCGCCTTTCGTATCTTCGTGGTGATGATTTTTTAAGACTTTTGAATTTATCGGGCGTTGACAGATAAAATAACTCTATTGAAATTACTCTTCTATCCCCAATTCTTTGATTTTACGGGTCAGGGTATTTCGGCCGTAACCCAAAAGAATTGCAGCTTCGTGACGTTTACCGTGGGTAAAGTTTAAGGCAGCTTTAATTAAAATGGCCTCAACTGCGGGAATGGTTTGTTTGGCAACTTCTGCTTCCTTGGTTAATAACTGTTGATCGATCCAAGTTCTCAGTAAAGACTCCCAATCAGTTCCGACGCTCTCTTTTTCTAGTGAGGTATTCAGTAACTCAGGTGGCAAATCATGCAAATGAACCTCTCGGCTAGATGCCATAACTGTTAACCAGCGACAACTATTTTCCAGCTGCCTTACATTTCCAGGCCACTCCAGGGTACTTAAAAATGCCTCGGCTTCAGGTTTTAGGGTTTTAATTTCCACACCCAACTCGGCAGCGGCATGGTGCAAAAAGTGGCGCAACAATAAAGGAATATCTTGTTTACGCTCGCGCAGAGCCGGGATATGTATACGAATCACATTTAAGCGATGGAATAAGTCTTCCCGAAAGCGGCCTTGATCAACCAATATCTCAAGATTCTGATGAGTGGCAGCAATAATTCGCACATCCACTTTAACTGCCAAGTGCGCTCCAACGGGGTAAAACTCGCCATCCGCCAGCACTCTTAATAAACGGGTTTGCAATTCTGCCGGCATATCGCCTATTTCATCAAGAAACAGTGTTCCGCCATTGGCCTGCTCAAAACGTCCGGCTCGCCGTAATTGCGCGCCCGTAAAAGCACCTTTTTCGTGCCCAAATAGTTCCGATTCCATTAAGTCTTTAGGAATAGCAGCCATGTTTAAAGCTATAAAAGGATTTTTAGACCGAGGACTATGACGGTGCAGTGCTTTAGCGACTAATTCCTTACCCGTTCCTGATTCACCATTGATCAGTACCGTAATGTGTGAACGAGCCAGCCGGCCTATCGCCCGAAAAACCTCTTGCATCGCCGGTGCTTCACCTATAATTTCCGGGGTAGGCTCAATAGTGGCCGCAGCACGATGCGCATCGTCTTGCTGTTGTCTTCCATGGATACAAGCACGTTGCGCCAGGTTAACCACTTCTTTAATATCAAAAGGCTTGGGTAAATATTCAAAAGCGCCACCATGAAACGCCGAGACCGCACTTTCCAGATCGGAATGAGCGGTCATAACGATAACCGGTAAATTAGGGTGACTGTGCTGAACCCTTTCTAAAAGCTCCAGGCCATCCATGCCAGGCATACGAATATCGGTTATTAAGGCATCTGGCAAATCGCCCTGTAAAGCGGACAATAACTCTTTACCCGAAGCAAAGCTGCGAGTGATGATGTCGGCTTTTTGCAAGGCTTTCTCAACAACCCAGCGTATGGATTTGTCATCGTCAATGATCCAGACAGTGTCAGGCTTACTCATTACCCGTCTCCATCGGTAAAAAAATTGAAAATACAGTATTTCCTGGCTCACTGTTGCACTCAACCAAACCGTTATGCTGATTAATCAATGCTTGTGCAATGGATAAACCCAGCCCGGTACCTTCGGCTCGCCCGGTAATCATAGGGTAAAATATTTGATTCATCATATTAACATCCACACCCGGTCCGTTATCGATAATATCGCACTTTACCGCCAGTCTATAACGTTTACGACCTATGTTCATCTGTCTATGTATGCGTGTTTTAAAGATAATATTGCCTTTCCCTTCCATTGCCTGCACTGCATTCCTGGCTATATTTAAAATAGCCTGAATGAGTTGGTCTTTATCTGCATAGATATCCGGAATACTGGGATCGTAATCATTCTTAATCGTCAGGCTACCAGTGGATTCAGCTTGTATCAATTGCCTGACTCGAGCCAATACCTCATGAATATTAAGCGTCTTTTTATTGGGTAATTTATTAGGTCCCAGCATTTTATCCATCAGACCTTGCAGACGATCTGATTCGTCAATAATAATTTGGGTATATTCTTTAAGTTCCGGATCATGTAACTCCAAATCCAACAACTGAGCTGCGCCGCGCAATCCACCTAACGGATTTTTGATTTCATGTGCCAAACCTCTAACCAACAATCGCGCCGTATTCTGTTGGGTTAATAATTGCTCTTCTTTGGAAATGCGCAAATGATTATCCACCTGTTGAAGCTCGACCAGAATTTCACTAACGGCTTCATTAACCAGTAGCGGGGTTGCACTAAAGCTAGTGGTCACATTATGAGTCATTCGGTTCAGTGTCAGTCCTCGATCAACCAAGGGTTCTGACATCGCCAAGGATTGTTTCAAATTAATCAACAACGCAGGATCGGAAGATCGAAATAACTCCTCTGCACTTTGACCTACCAAGTGATGCGCACTGTCAGCCAACAGAATTTCTCCCGTCGTATTAACAAAGGTCAGTATTAATTCATGATCAAATAATAAAATTGCGGTATTAAGATGATCCAGTATGCGTTTATACATAATTTTTTATCGGTCGTTTTGATACAAAAGCGTTATCTTTATACAAGCAATTTATAGACCAAACCACGTAGAATCCCTGCTTACTTAAAAACGGTTCTGATTATAGTGATTATGATAACAAAAAACGCCCCAAAATGGCGCATAATTAAATGACAGCATCATGACTCAAGCATGATAACGATTAAAATAATCACGAGTTAGGATCGCACATGAAGCTTGGACCATCCTCTGATGGCGATAGTTTTTCAGTAGAAATTGATTTTTAGACAGGGAAGATGGTGTCTTTTATTAACGGTAGCAGTATTACCCGCTAGACAGGCTTTGTTCCTGTGAATAGTCAGGCCTTCTTGCCAAGACAAGAAGACCTGTATTTAATTGACCTGATTATTTTCTTGATGTAGGCAATCAATAGCCTATCGGCAAATTACAACCTACATATCCAAGGCCGCGATTCTGTTATCAACCGGTGATGATTGCCTAAAGTAACTAAGTACGCCTTTGAAAATTGCACTAGCTACTTTCGATTGATACTGGTTACTGAGTAAATTTTGTTCTTCCGAGGCATTTGAGATAAAAGCCGTTTCTACCAATATCGACGGTATATCAGGTGACTTCAACACCAGAAAGCCGGCTTTTTGTACAGAATCCTTATGTAATTGTGAAATGTTATCGAAGCTTTTTAATACATGATTGGCAACATTAACACTAGCTTCTTGGGTTGCTGTTTGCGATAAGTCCAATAACACCGATGCTAACACATCTTCTTTATCGTTAAGGCTAACCCCCACCAAGTCAGAGGCATTTGCACTGTCTGCCAACCAACGAGCAGCTTCACTTGAAGCTCCACTGGTGGATAAGGTATAAACGGATGCGCCTTTAACTTCGGAATCCTGGAAAGCATCGGCGTGTATTGAAACAAATAAATCCGCTTTGGCTGTTCTGGCAATTTTCATTCGGTCTCTTAAGCCTACGTAGTAATCACCTTTACGAACCATAACCGCTTTCATTCCCGGTTGTGCATTAATTAATGCTTCCAGTTTTTTGGCCATTGCAAAGGTCACTTTTTTTTCCTCGGTACCATGAGGTCCATGAGCGCCAGGATCATCCCCGCCATGCCCCGGATCAATGGCAATCACGATGCGATTGGCTCGTGTAGATTCAGTCGACTTAACGGCAACCGCTTTAGTTTCAACTGCCTTAGTCTCAACTGGCTTGGTCTCAACCATTTTAGGTTCAAGCGATAAACTTGCAACTATTTTGGCGACTTCTTTATCTTCATTTTTTGTGGTGGCAACAGAGTCTTTGTCCAGCAAATCAATCACTAAACGATGATCATCGCTATTATCAGAGTTTAATGTGAGTTTTTTTAGACTAATGGGTGTTTTTAAATCAAAAACAACTCTTAAGTCAGTGTCGTTTTTTATGCCCGAACGGACTCGGGTAAACAATGGATGCGCTGCCGAGGGTTGATTTAATGAATGACCTAGTTGGGCATTTTTAATATCAATAACCAAACGAGACGGATTATCCATAACAAAAACCCGATGTTGTGGCGATGACGTTACCTCAAAAGCTATCTGGTTTTGGTTTGGGTTAGTAGTATAACGCAATGAATTTACATTGATTTGTTGCGCATAACCGAACACAGACATTAACTGTAATCCAGAGAACAATAAGATTTTGCAGTAATTTCTCATATCGACACCCCACCGACAACAAGCTGACTTATACCAGTATGTCGTTGTTTTTATAGACCCCTTGTGATTTTTTTATAAAAGATACTCCATATTTAATGACCGTGCAAGCCCTTGCATTTTTAAGGTGATAATTCTATCAGGTTTTGGCAAAAAGCCTTTACCGTTGTCAGGCCACTCAATAAAGCAGATGCTATCCTGATCGAAATAATCTCGTATACCCATCCATTCCAATTCTTCGGGATCAACGACTCTATATAAATCAAAATGAAATATTTTGCGACCGCCTACAATGTATTCTTCGACTAACGTATAGGTTGGGCTTTTAACGGTACCATGATAGCCTGCGGCTCTAAGAAAACCTCTGACCATTGTTGTTTTTCCTGCGCCTAAATCACCGTATAAAAAAACCAGGCTTTTTAAGGGTAAAGACATCAATAATTCTGCGCCAAATTGCTCTGTTGCTTCTGCATTTTCCAAATACTTTTGCATCACACACTCCCTCTTAGATAGGGCATTAAATCACTGGCCAACAAACCTCTTTCACCATCTTTTTCTGCGGCTCTATCAGCCGCTTGTCCATGCCTGTAAACGCCTTGTTGCGCTGCATCTTGTAAAGACAAGCCTTGCGCCAGTAAACCGGCAATAACACCGGACAGCACATCTCCCATGCCTCCAGAAGCCATGCCTGGGTTTCCTGTCGTAGAAACGGCGCACTGATTTTCAGAGGCAATTAAAGTACCGTCACCTTTAAGAACGGCAACGCCGCCATAGCTAGCCTGAATAGCCAAGACAGCAGCAAATCGGTCTTGTTGTATGTCGGTCGTAGAACACCTTAGTAACCTTGACGCTTCACCCGGATGAGGCGTTAAAATCCAGTCAGGATGGGTGATGGATAAACCCGCCAAAATATTTAAACCATCCGCGTCAATAATCATCGATTTTTGAGCGGCCAGGGTTGCCATAAACAGTTCTGCTGCCCACTCACTTTGTCCCAACCCCGGTCCTATCACAACGACACTGGCTTTTTCCAACAAACCCGATAACTGCTTGGCACTACTGACACCATGACACATCAATTCTGGCCGGTTTAAGTTCATTAACCCTGCATGTTCTGGCCGTGTTGCAATACTAACCAAGCCGGCACCCACTCGCAAAGCCGCTTCACCTGCCAGTATTGCGGCACCGGAATACCCCAAATCACCACCTATTATCAGCACATGCCCATAATTACCTTTATGCGAACACCGTTGACGACGTGGCAACGGTATCTTAACAACACGAACGGCTGACGGTGAAACGGCTTGAAAAATAGTCTCCGGCACGGCTAATGAGGCATAACAAATTTCACCGCAATAATCAGCGGCCTGTCCTGTCAATAATCCTTGTTTCAGAGCGATAAAAGTAACGGTGCAATCCGCTTTTACGGCACATCCCATTACATTGCCGGTATCCGCATTTAGGCCCGATGGACTGTCTACCGCAACGATATACGCAGCCGACTTGTTGATAAGCTGAATGGCTTGGGCATAAAGTCCCGTTACCGGCCTATCCAGTCCCGTGCCTAATAAGGCATCAACAATGACATCGGCATCAATGGTTTCATCGCCCTGAAAAGGAATAACCGTTCCGTTTGCCTGAGTATAGTTTTGGTAAGCAGTCAGTGCATCACCTTTACTATTTTCAGGGTTTGCAAGACAGTAAACGCTCACCTTCAATCCGGCTTCCAAAGCCAACCTGGCGATAATGTAGCCATCACCGGCATTATTACCGGCGCCGCAAAAAACAGCGACTGATTGACTATTCGGGCATTTATTCCTGAACCACTGAAAAACTTCATAACCCGCTCGGCTCATTAATTCAAAACCGGAAATGCCTGCTTCTTGTATGGCTATTCGGTCAAGCTCTCTAACTTGGGCTGTGCGATAAAGTGTTATGGGTAATTTTTGCATGGTCATTATTAAGATTTAAAGCATTCAGTGAGAAAACCTGATTTAACATAGAAACCTTATTTAGCCACAGATAAACGCTGATAATACATAATGTTACGCGCTATTGACACGACAATTGACACTTTACCAAAAGGGTCAAAAAATTTATCTAACGCGTTGTTTATCTGAGTAAATCCGTGTTAATTCGTGGCTCAACTACGTTTTTTAGGTTTAACCGATACGCCCTCGCCTGGAAAAAAACTAATCGACTCCAGGCAAGAGCGCTTACTGGACTAACGAATATAGTTAACTTCAGGTTTGCCTTCTGACTCAACCAGTTCACCAATAACGAAAACTGTTTCACCTAAGGCTTGCAGCGTTTCAAGGGTCACTTTTTCATCTTTTGCGGCAACACACACTATCATGCCGATACCACAATTGAAGGTGGTCAGCATATCCGCTTGAGATACATTGCCCTGTTCTTGTAGCCATAAGAAAATATCAGGAAACGCCCAGGAAGAAAGGTCAATGTTCGCATTAAGTCCGACCGGCAGTACGCGGGGCAAGTTCTCGGTTAAACCGCCACCCGTAATGTGGGCAAAGGCATGAACGGGTACTTTTTCCAATAAGGCTAATAACGATTTAACATAAATTTTAGTCGGCTCCAATAAAGCCACGCCTAAGGTTTTATCGCCAAATACATCGGTCAGTGCTGAATTGCTGTGAGCAATAATTTTTCTAATTAATGAGTAACCATTGGAATGCGGGCCGGACGAGGCAATACCAATCAGCTTATCACCGACACTAACTTTACTGCCCTCCAGTACCTTGCTTTTTTCCACGATACCCACGCAAAAACCCGCCAGATCATACTCACCATCCGCATACATACCCGGCATTTCGGCTGTTTCACCGCCCACCAGCGCAGCACCGGCCAATTCACAGCCCTTGCCTATACCTTCGATGACTGCTGCTGCCGTATCAACATCCAGCTTGCCAGTGGCGAAATAATCCAGAAAAAACAACGGCTCCGCCCCTTGCACAATAATATCGTTGACACACATGGCGACTAAATCGATACCGACTGTATTGTGGATACCTAAATCTATAGCCAACTTTAGCTTGGTGCCAACGCCATCCGTTCCTGAAACCAGAATCGGGTTCTTAAAACGATCCAAGGGTAGTTCAAACATTGAGCCGAACCCGCCCAAACCCGACATAACACCTGCTGTGCGTGTTCTGGCGGCAATGGGTTTGATACGCTCAACTAATTCATTGCCTGCCGCAATATCAACGCCTGCACTTTTATAATTTAAGCTTTCTTGGTTTTTTTGGCTCAATGTTATTGTCTCTTTTAAATTTAAATATATATTGTATTGTACAAGACATCGTCATTTTTTGTGAAGGATATGAAAAAAGTTTGCGAGTGTTTAGTTATTGGCTTCCAAATCCTGCCAAAATAGTTGAATTAAATTACAAAAATACTTAAAGTGGCCCTGTGTATCAATAAAATTAATAATTAAAAATAACACCCAGTCTTTATTGAGGAAAAAATATGAAAGTAACAAAACTGCTTAAATCCGCACTATTTATTGCTGTCGTTTTATCTAATGGCGCGGCAGTCGCCTACAGCCCTGAAGAATTAGAAAAAGAATGCAAAAAACCACGCTTCACTGATTTTAATCTTACTGAATATAAAGCGCCTGATAATATTGAAATTGCACCCGAATCAGAATTTATTATAAAAGTATCACCCTGGGCAGACCCCAGCACCATCCAGTTAATAGCCAAAAAAGAAGCACTCCCGTTTAAAGTAGAAACTAATAGCAGCTTTCATCTAGTCAAAGCAAAATTACCAGCCTCCTTAAATGGGAAATATGTCAGAATTGATGTCAGTGCAAAGGCAGTAACGGGTTGTGATGATAAAACCGGCTGGCTGGTTAAAGTCGCTGACCAATAAAAACCCTAAACAAGAAAGCATCCCAGCGTTGGATTTGGCTGTTATTTTGTCGCCGTCCTGTTTGGCAACTATGACAATTTTTGGTTTTATTGGGCTTTAGCTCTCCGTTATAACTGGGGTTTATCAGTTGCCACTTTGGATTTACCCATAAAATCTTTTTTAATCATGGTAAATTGCTGTAACTGGACGTCGACCTGACCATTAAATGATTCCAGCGGATAGGTCCCCTGTTCGTTGGCAATTCCTGCGTCTAAACCAGTCAGTAACTCAATCGCGTCATCAACGGTTGTTACGGCATAAATGCTAAATTGACCGGACTGAGCGGCATGAACCACATCCCATCGCAACATTAAGTGCTTGATATTGATGGCAGGAATGATTACGCCCTGCGTGCCGGTTAAACCTTTTTTAGCACAAATATCGAAAAACCCCTCAATTTTTTCATTAACACCACCTATCGGTTGAACTTGTCCCAGTTGGTTTATTGAGCCCGTAATAGCGAGATCCTGTCTTAAAGGAATCTGGGCAATGGATGATAAAATAACACACGCTTCAGCCAGAGATGCACTATCACCCTCAACATAACCATAAGATTGCTCAAACACCAAACTGGCCGCTATTGAAAATAGTGTTTTTCGGGCATACCGTGCGGCGATAAAGCTCGATAATATAAGCACACCTTTTGAATGAATAGCTCCGCCCAATTCAATTTCACGTTCAATATCGACCACTTTTCCGCTACCCAGACGCGTTGCTGCGGTAATACGCGAGGGCTGTCCAAAGGAAAACTCACCCAATTGCAAGACTGACAGCGCATTAATCTGGCCAATCACTGCACCTTCAACATCAATTAAGAGCGTGCCACGTTCAATATGCTCATAAAGCTTTTCTCTAATTTTATCAAGCCGGTGGGTTTTATGATCAATGGTTTGCTGTATATCACTGTTGGTTATATGGCCGTGACCATTATCTTCCGCCCAATAATTGGACTCTGTTAATAAGTCTTTAATGGTTTCAAGATGAGTTATCAGTTTTTCTGCATCACCGACCAATCTGGCGCTATGCTCAATAACCCTGGCGACAGCATTTTGGCTAAGTGGCTTTAATTTCTCGCGCCGGGCAATCGTTGCCAGTAAACGCGCATAGTCATGACTGCTGTTTTCTCTGGAAACGGACTCATCAAAATCAGCCGCTACTTTAAAGAGATTATGAAACTCAGGATCATAAGCACTTAATAAATAATAAATTAACGGATCACCTACCAGAATGATTTTTACGTCTAACGGAATGGGTTCCGGTTCCAGAGATGATGTACTAATTAAACTGAGCGCCCGCTCCAAAGATTCAATACGTATTTCACCGGCCTGCAAGGTTCTTTTAAGGGTTTCCCAACTATAAGGTTGAATCAATATTTTTCTGGCATCAAGTATCAAATAACCACCATTGGCTTTATGCAAAGCACCCGGCTTAATTAGGGTGAAGTCAGTAACTAATGACCCCATATAAGCCTGATGATCAATGCGTCCCAGCAGATTACTGTAATTTGGGTGATCTTCAAAAATCACCGGAGCAGACTTTGTATGACTAAAATCAACCATCAAATTGACCTGATAGCGTTTAAATGGATTTGATTCCTGTGGTAACTCCATAAATGACAGCACTTTTTCGCTACGAGGAATAAAATCGCGCACATGATCAATAATATCTTTCTGTACGTCATTCAAATAGCCAAGAATGGCTTCCTGTTTAGCGTATTTTTCGATCAATTCATCAACGCTATGATTGACTGCCAACTCAGCCACTTCACGATTCAGGGCTTGTAATTTTCGCTTGGTTTCCTTACGCCAGGCCGGGAAATTTTTTAACAATTTCGCCAAGTCGTCCTGTAACTCAATAATTGATTTTTTTATTGCATACTGTTTATTCTTATCCAGCTTGTTAAACTGATCAGGCGTAATCATTTCATTGTTTTCATCGGCAGGAGAAAAAGCATAGCCGGTGGGAGTCTCAATAAGAATGACATGTGCATTTGCAGCCTTATCACGTAATTGGCCTAGTTCATCTATTTCCCTTTGCCGGGATTGACTTTCAATTTCACCTTCTCTGGAGCGGTATTCATCACCATCAAACGCCGCTGGTATTGCAACACTGAGCTCGTCAATCAATTGCTCCATATCTTCCTTAAAATATTTACCTTGCCCCGGCATTAATTTAATAACCGAAGGCTTGGCCGGTTGACTGAAATTATTGACGTAACACCACTCTGAAGGGATGGCTTTTCGGCTGGCTTCGTGCTCAACTAACTGCCTTACCGTAGTCAATTTTCCTGTTCCGGCGGGCGCCATGGCGAAAATATTAAAACCGTTTTTCTGAATGCGAATACCAAATTTTATAGCATCAACGGCCCGCTCTTGACCGACGGTAATATCGATATCTTCAAGCTCTTCGGTGGAATCGAATTTTAATTGTTCAAAACTGCAAGGTTTATATAGTTGTGAAGAATCCAGTCGTCTATTTTTCATGTTATAAAACCTGCTTGTATTAATGAGTTTATTACCTATGGATATTAAGGCGATTTTCAGTGGAAAATAGACACAACTTGAGAATGCGCATGGCATCCTTGATAATCATACTCTCTCTTCTTCCCTGAGTGCTTCGGAGGAGGCAATATGATGCTAAAGTTATTAAGTGGATTCTCCTTATCGGTCTTCTTATCTACTACTGCGTGGATATCGCTATCAATGTATTTGTCGTGTTGATTAAGCTATTGACGCTTAATCAAATTCTACACTTTAAGATAGTATAGCCAAAAATTTTGCATAACCTGAAATATTACCCTTAGAAAATACGGAGTCTTTACAAATGGACTTTCATTAACCTAAATATTTAAGCTATCTACGCGATAATTGCTATGATTTTACTACCAAAGGCAGGGATTAATTATTGAAAAAAAGAAAACATAGCTAACATTAAAGTTGTGCCGTTTTTAACGATTTATGATTAGGCGAGCCCCAACTGACAAAAAACCTACCTGGATCGCTTTTTTGGCAACGAAAAAAATCAGGACAATTATATTTAATCAGTCGTTGCTTTGGATTTTTAAATAACCCGGAGGGGGATTTTACAAATAAAGTACTTCGTTAGTTATAAGCCTCATACCTTTTCGGGATATCTTATAGAACTAAATAATGATAGGTGATGATGAAGTAATCAACCCTATCAGGAAACCCGAAGGCATCCCGATAGGATTATATTGCTGTTAGATCAAGCTTTTTAGAGCTTCAAAATCTTTTTTGGCATCTCTTAATTCTTGCTCGGCTTCTTGTAGAGCAGAATCTTTAGCGTGTGTCAGGGCTGACTTCAATTTTCTATTAGCTTTTGAGCGTGCATTATCTACTTTATCATTAGCATTGATTTCTTTACTTAAATCAATTGCTGGTTTGATAAGAGCAGCAGCTTCGTCGTTACTTGCACCTTTGCTAATGCCTTCAATGGCAAGTTGTATTTTAGCGGTTACCATGTCAATTGCTTGAGCAGGTGGATAGGTAACTCTTCCTGCATCAGTTTCGGCTAGAGCTGAAGTTGAAACAGCACCCATAGAAGCTGCAATAAATAAAGGTAGCAAGAATTTTTTCAATGTTTTCATATTTCACTAGTCCTCAAGTGGTTGTTATTTCTAGTTATATTGGCAAAATGCAAATTTTAACATTTGCCGGGGATAATTCTAACACATTTAGCAAGTAATTAACCTCTTAAGGTGGGTTAAATGCAGGTATAAAGAAATATTTTTAATGATATAAATTAATTAAGCAGACTCAATCACAGCATTGGCTGTAATTGAATCTGATTTTACAGTGTATTTTTATTAATGTGATTCGTCGTATTTAGCTTTCATTTCTGAAAATGACTTTAAAGCTGACGCTAATCCGGCTTCTGCAGCAGCTGAATCGCCTGCATCAACTGATTTACGAGCCGCTTTCAATACATCAGTTGCTTTTTGACGTTGACGCTCAGTAAGTTCAAAACGAAATTCTTTTGAAGCTTGAGACGCTTCCAGAATAGTTTTTGAAGCAGCAGGTAAATCACCCGCTTTAAGTTCAGCTTGTGCTGCAGTGATGCCTGAAAGCGTGCCTTCAATAGCTTCTTTAACTGCTGCTTCACCTTTAGGTGCAGCAAAAGCTGATGAGGAAATTGCAGCCATAGATGCTGTCATAACAATAGAAATTAGAACTTTTTTTAATGCTTGCATTACTTATAAAACCTCAAAATTGATGATTGGATTATTTTAGAAGCCGGTAATTAAAATTAACTTTTTTGCATTTTCAATACGCTCAAATTAATTACCTAGCTACTGCGTGCGATTTTAGCACAGAAAATAAATTAAAGATGAATGATAATAATTAAATCGGCTGGCTTGCATTAGCATTAAAGCAAGCAGACACCTAAGAAGCCTGCCTATCTTATAGCTATATGAATAAAAACGATTTTATTTTTAATGATACTGCAAGCCTTGAAATTATGGACAAAGACCATCCCGTGCGTAATTCATGTAACCCCCGCGCTATCGTTTTGCGATTCCAACCTAAGACGGCACTCCGCCTGTCACAATCCAATTGATAGCGTTAAGTACTAATTATCAGAACCGTCTGAAGTATTATTACTTATCATTGGCAAATGACTAACCTCATCCCTCCCCAACGGCACTTATCCGGAGAAGTCGCGTTATAATTGCTATTGGCTATTAAAAACACATCATACGGTATTCAATGCGGCAAATCCCTAAATCAATGAAAGCCGTTTTTCTACTGGCACTGTTAAGCTTGATTGCGCCCGTTGTTTTTGCCGAGGTCAGCATTTCAAGGCTTGAAGGGAAATCCAAAGATAATGTGCGGCTTGTGTTGTCTCTGGAAAAGGAAAAATGCGACGCACCGGAATGGAAAATACGCGGTTTGTATGCACAAGCAGACCAGGAAATTGATCAAGGTTTGCGGGCATTAGGTTATTACCATGCGATTATCGAAAAATCATTGGCTTTTGGCAAGACCTGCTGGAAAGCGGATTTTGCTATTACTCAGGGGCCGCAGGTTTACGTCAAGGACATCAGCGTTACCTTTACCGGTGCCTCGCATGATGATGCTGAGTTTAAAAAACTGCATGATAAATTGCTTAAAACCGCCGGCAGTCCTCTTGACCATAGCCAATACGAAAAGATGAAACGCCGGATTGAGTCACTGGCGCTGGAAAGAGGTTATTTGAACGGGACGTTTACAGAAAAAAAACTCATTATTGATAAACAGCTTAATCAAGCGCATATCCAATTAATATTTGATGCCGGAAAGCGCATGGTTTTTGGCAAGGTTGTCGTTGAGCAGGACATTTTAAATCCTGAATTTGTAGCCAAATATATTTCGATAAAAAGCGGCGATTTTTATTCCAGCGAACAATTGGCCAAAACCCATAAC